>JAIOTF010000180.1 GCA_021107195.1 Anaerolineaceae bacterium
GCCATAACTGTTCCGAGCCGGTCACCCAATACAGCACGCCAACAATCGTTTCCAAAATGGGCGGCTCATAGATTTCCAACCCGGCCAGATTGATGGCGTCCTGCCGCAGGAGCGGGTCTGCATTTTTGTCAAGCTGATAATACACCGAGCGCGCAATCACCGCAGACCGCAGTTGGCGCGTAGCATGGAAACCCAGCGGCGGCATCTTGGCATGATACAAACGGATCGCCAATCCCAGGCCAAACACAATCACCAGCAATAGACTTTGCAATGTTAAAATGCTGCGTTTAGGTTTTACAGGCATAGTTGGATTAGCTGTCGTCATCCATTCACCTTAAACTTTACGAACGAATAGAGCATCCGTTTGCAGAATGCTGCCATCCGCAGGTGAGATCAAGGCGTCAAATCCACCGGAATACGAAAAACCATGCGATTTCATCAACGCATACAATTCTTCAAAAGTCACCTGTCCCTCATACAAGGGTTGATGCGAAACTTCTGTCAGGACATAATCGACTTTCTTCAGTGTCTCTGCCGCCCCGGCCAACGCCTGCGCTTCAAAACCCTGTACGTCCAGCTTCATCAACACCGGCCGCTCCAGTACCATCTCGTCCAGATAATCATCCAGGCGGGCGATCGGCACGGTAACCTTTGTGCTGCCTGCCGTCATCGGGAAAGCCTCTTTATGCAGGTCTTCCATTGGCAGCACAGATGAGGAAGCCACAAACTCACAACGCCAGAAATCTGTCGTACCCTGCGTATCTCCTAATGCGGTCTGGAACAGCTTAAACCGCTCGTCACCAGCCATATTTTTCTGCAATTTGGCATAATTATCCGGCAAAGGCTCGAAGGTATAAATCCACGTCTCCGGCAGCATCGCCCGCATTGCCAAAGCAAAGGCGCCGATATACCCGCCGACGTCGATCACTGCCCCGGGGTTGATCGTCTCAAACCACTTGCGATGCGCTGTCAAATGCACCAATTCACGCACCAGCGGGCGGTTGCGCATCGTCAACCCTGCAATCTTGAAAAACTTGTCAGGATATATAAAAGGGGTGAAGAAATATTCAGCCGCTTTATTGATCTTTTCAGGCCATTGATTGAACATAAAAAGTCTCTCTGTCATTGCAGCCCCGAAGGGGCGTGGCAATCTCCTTCTCAGTCATTGAACTATCACTTATTACAATTTTCTTGTTCTATTGTTTTACCACTCTTCAACTGGCGGTCCAGACCGCGGATGCGTCCCAATCCCAACAGCGTTCCTGTCGTCCATAAAATACGCCGCCATTGACTCAGCGTCAATGCAGGGGCAACAAAAAATGCCCGCCCGTATTCCTTCAACGCAGGCCATGCCAACTGACCGGTAGAAAGGTAATAGGCTTTAAAAAGGGCCAATCCAGCTTTTGCCCGATTCCCCAAGCCAGCATACCGTTCGGCAAGTCCTGGCTGGCCTTGCACCCAGCTCACAATGGCTTCTGCATCTTCACAAAAGCGTTCTGCCTGGGCTACGTTTTTGGCCGCCTCGTGGAAGCGGGCTGTCGCCCATTTCTCTGGTACATAACAGATCGGCGCCAGATTTGCCATACGGATCCATAATTGATGATCCAGCAGGAAATGAAAACGAGTGTCCAATTCTCCTGCTTCTTCCAGCACAGCACGGCGCATGAACACCGCCGGCTGACCAATGATCCTGAAGTGCAGCAAGCCATCCAACCCCCAATCCGCATATTGGATCAGGTTCTGCGGCTTCCCCTGGCCATCAACCGCCAACACATCGCTATACACCAAACCCGCATCCGGGTTGGCCTGCAAAGCCGTCACGGCTGCATGGATCGCCCCAGGCAGATAGGTGTCATCCGAATTAAGCCAGGCTACAATCTCACCGCTCGTGCGTGCCAGCCCTTTGTTAATTGCGTCCGCCTGCCCATTGTCCTTCTCCGAAACCCAATAGTCAAGCTGGTCAGCATATTTCTCAATAATCTCTACACTGCCGTCCGTCGAACCGCCATCGATGATAATATATTCCAGATTCGGGTAATCCTGGGATAACACCGACCGGATCGTTTCTTCAAGGAAGGCGGCCTGATTATAGGATGGGGTCACAATACTGACCCGCGGCAGTGCCAACATCATCATGCTTCCCTCTTAATTCTGACCAAACAGAGAATCATAATCCACTTTGGGGAACACTTGCAGCTTGCCACCTACTGTGGCATCGACAATCTTGCGCCCGTCGGCTTCAAAGGCCAGGCGTGCACGTTGGTAAGCTACCTCAGAAGTGTCCAGGTCCGGCAATTGCCAGCGGAATCCCTTGCCAAAATAACCCGGGGCAAAATGATTGGGGTCATCCCCTTGCGAGACCACCGTAGTGTTTGGTTTCCCTTTGGAGGAAAAACTGTGGTCCACACCAATCAGGATCACCTCTTCAAAGCCCAGATGATAGGCCAATTGCAGCGAGACATAAGTAACCGTCGCCCCTTCCCACAACCTGCCGGTGACGTCTTTGGCAAACTTGGGGCCAGTGTACGTCGTATGCAGGAAATGCAAACCAGGTTCAGGATGCAGCCACTTGCGCGCGCGCCAGGAAACAAAGCGCGGCATCTGCAAGCTCTGCAAATCCTCGGCGCATTGCTCGATCACCAGATCATTGACTGTCACCAAATAGGTGGTCTGAAACCCCAATTCCGGGAACATGAGGTAGATGCGGTTCATCCCAATCGTGTTCTCACCCCGCAGCCGATTCATGTCGGTCTGCTTGAGACTGGGTCCGTTGCCGATCACAAAGCAGCGTTCTCCACGGCGGCTGTCTTTCAGTGCAGCCAGCCGCTGAATGCTTTCACGCCGCCAGGGATGAAAGGCTGCAGCAGGCCATTCACCCGCCCGCTTCAGGCCGTCCCGCATCTCCCGCATCACCGCCAGGATAGGCCGGGGAATGCCGCGTTTCACTGATTCACGAAGCTCGCTCATTCGCCCTCGGTGCTTAACAGACAGATCGCGCCGCCATCAACGATGATCGCCTGACCGGTCATAAAAGAAGACTGGCTGCTATCAGCCAGGAAGTAGATCGCTTTGGCGATCTCTTCCGGTTCGCCAATCCGTCCATTTACCGTGCGGCGTGCCAGGTTTTCCAGCCGTTCCTTGTTCAAATGCTCAGTCAACATTGGTGTGTTTACTGCCCCCGGCAGGATCGCGTTGGCGCGGATATTATCACCGGCAAACTCAATTGCCATTGAACGCGTCAGAGCCAGGATACCGCCTTTACTGGCAGCATAACTGGAAACGCCCGGCGAAGTTGCCACCGCATGCACAGAGGACACATTCACAAACGCCCCGCCGCCAGCAGCCACCATCAAAGGGTGAGTGAATTGTGCCCACAGGAACACCGCCCGCAGGTTAGCAGCCATCACCATATCCCATTCTTCAATCGTGGTCTCCAAAAGCGGCTTGACCACCTGCTTGGCAGCATTGTTGATTACCACATCCAGCATCGGGGTAAATCCCTGCACCTTTTCAAATGCAGCTTTTACCTCATCCGGTTTGGCAATATCCGCTTGAATGAACAGGCCATCCTCGGGAAACGACGCATCAAATGCCCTCCGGTCCACGCCAATCACCTGCCAACCAGCTTCAGCAAACACCTTCAAGGTCGCCTTGCCAACCCCGCCAGCCGCCCCCGTGATCAACATCACTCTCTTTCGTTCACTCATGCCCGCCAGCCTCCATGTTTCGCTTCAAAATCATCCAGGTCTTTATGGTCAATATCCAAACCAATCAACAGATTGCGAATGGTATTCCAGTGTACGCGTTCCCACGCCGAAGGGCTCGAATTGGAATTGTGCGAGCCAAGCATCACCTGCTCCATTTTTAACAGCGGTGAGCTGGCAGGAAGCGGTTCATCTTCAAAGACATCCAGGGCTGCTCCACCAATCTGACCATCCTGCAGCGCCTTGACCAATGCTGGTTCATCGACAATTGGTCCGCGTGCCGTATTGATCAAGACTGCCCCTGGTTTCATCAGCCGTAAAGTTTCGGTTGTGATCAAATGATAACTGGTCGGATTAAGGTCACAGTTCACGCTGACAAAATCAGCCCGAGCCAGCAGCTCATCCAGTTTAACAGCTTCCAGCCCCATCTCCAGCATAAAATCCGGTTTGATCGGGAGGATATCATTCCCCAGTAATTTCATCCCAAAGGCTCGTGCCCTGCGGATCACTGCACTGCCAATATTACCGATACCAATTACGCCCAGGGTGCACTCACTCAGCGAGCGTCCCGGGAGCTTCTTCCACTCGCCCTGCCGGATGCGCTGGTCCATCCACGGCTGCTGGCGGGCAAATGCCAGGATATACGCCATGACTGTATCAGCCACAGGCAAGGTGAACGCATTGGTTGTATTCCCAATCATTACTCCGTGTTTGGCTGCCGTTTTCTGATCCAGCGAATCAATGCCGGTACCCCATTTGGAAATCACTTTCAAACGCGGCAGGCAGGCTTCGATCACGCGTTCCGAGTAACGATCATCCCCGCAGATCGTACCATCGAATTGCCCGGCATAAGCCAAAATATCTTCCTCTTCCATGCGCTCATGCACATCCGGCACAACCACATCCAGTCCATAGTGGTCAAAAACAGGTTGAAAGCGTTCGACAAAGGGGATCATATACGGTGCAGATAGTAAAATGCGATAGGTCATTGCCTTTTCACCAATTGTTCGTCTTGTTCCAATTTCTTAGTTCTCAAATAAGCTAAAAGATTATACCAACAAGCCTTTTGTCATTGCGAGGAGGGTTATGCCCCGACGTGGCAATCTCCAAGACAGTAGCGGGCGATTTGCGGCCACGTTCGCTTCGCTCACTCGCAATGACAACTCAACCCTTCCCTTCCATTCGAAAGCGCATCATCAAATCCACAATCCGGAAGTCAATCTCGTTATCGATATCCATCGCTTCCTGCGCCGAAATCTCAAACATCATCGGGCGCTCACTCAACCGGTTACGCCGGCGCACCAGATTCTCCCGCTGAAAGATATACATGCACGAATTATCTTCAAAAACCGGGGGCAGGTCCTGCGTCTGCAACAGGATCGCCGGGTTATGATTGATTGGCCGGGTCAGTTCATCCCACAAACGCACATGCCGGCGAGTAACACCGAACAAAGAGTCAAATGTCGGATAGGCTGCCAGGAGCTGATTGATGGCCTTTGAGATGGTCGCAACCGTCAACAGTGGATTGGTCGAATGCGTCTGCAAATACAAGTCTCCCTCAACCTGGGAGGTATCATACAGCAGCACTTCATTCATCGGGATGTCATCTGCCCGCAAATGTTCCGGCCGCTCCAGCACTGTTACCCCGGGGAAGAATTGAGCGACACCTTCCATGATTTTCGAGCTGTCCGTGTCCACCACGATCTGGTCAATTTCCGACACGTCTTGCAGCGTATGCAAAATATGGTGGAAAAGCGGCTTGCCAGCCAGTTCACGATAATTTTTGCCGGGCACGCGCTGGGAATGATGTCGCATCGGCACCAAAGCTACGATCTTTTCCGCTCGTTTCATACCAACCTCTTCATTTTCTTGGCTCTGATGACGGACTGCTCAAATCTTCATAATGAATAGGAACAACACTGCGAGCGCCACTCTTGCCATCAGACTCTTCGTTGTGCGGATAATAAAACGTCTCGCGCAGCTTCCAGGTCAGGGTGCCGGTCTTGTAACCCTGATACGTGCCATTGAACTGCTGCCAGCGAAATCGCATCACTTCCTGCCACACCTCATTCAACCGTCCCTGATTACGGGCGATCTTCCAGTCACTCAACACATTCTGCACAAAATATCGCCACCGATCTCTGGCTCCAAAATATGCATCAGGATAGATTTGCTTAAAAGCCATCC
>JAIOTF010000112.1 GCA_021107195.1 Anaerolineaceae bacterium
AGCAGCAGATACAGCGGAAATGCGTTTAAAGAACGCTGCTCGCGGGCTTTCCAGTGCAATCAGTTTTTCATACTCCGGCCATAAAACCATCTGTTCCACAGAAACTTCCCAGGGGAGTATCCAAACATCGGGGAACCCCGCTTCCAATACAATCTGTGCTGCTTCCGGATCGCCAAAGAAATTAAATTCGGCCGTCCAGGAAGCATTACCCATCGCCTTGTAAGCACCACCCATCACAACCAGCCGCGGAACACGTGCCGCAAAATCAGGCATCATGCGCAAGGCCAGTGCCAGGTTGGTCAACGGTCCTAAGGCAACCAGAGTAAAATCGCCTGTTTTTTCAGCTTCCTGCACCATACGGATCAATGCCAGCGCGGCCGCTTCTTCTTCCGGTTGGTGTTGAGGAGCGCCAAGCTGCTGCGTTGCATCTCCCAAACCATCCCTTCCCATTAAACCCGAAGGGGGAATTGGATCACTGATTAAAGGAAGAGAAGCGCCGCGATAATAGGGATTATCCATTTGCAGCAGGTCCAGCACATGACCCACATTCAACACAACCTGCGGCAGGCCGACATTGCCGACAACCGTGGTAATTCCCAAGACCTCCACCTCAGGGTCGGTTAATGCCATCAACAAAGCATGTGCGTCGTCTACTCCCATATCGGTATCAATGATCAAACGTTTGGTCATCGTCTCTCCATAATCAACAGTTATCACTTCGAGTCCGGGCTGATTTAAGCCTGGATCATTTTTCTAGTTTTGCAATAATGCCAACAGCTCTTCACGGTTTGCCAAAGAAGGCTGAGCACCGATGCGGGTCGTCGAAATTGCGCCGCCAGCCATACCCCAGCGCAAGGCTTCCTGCATGGGTAATCCTTCCGAAAGGCCGGCAGCCAGGGCACCATTAAAGGCATCTCCGGCGGCCACAGTATCCACCGCATCCACTTTGAAAGCGGGTAAGAATACCGCCTGCTGACCATCATGCCAATATGCACCTTTGCTGCCCATCTTGACCACGACCTGGCGGGCACCACGTTCCTGCAGCACCTGTGCTGCCTGACCAGCGCTGACTTCATCATCAACAGTAAAGCCCACCAAAGCCGATGCTTCGGATTCATTGGGGGTTATGATATCAATATATGCGTATAATTCATCCGGCAATGTCTTAACAGGCGCCGGGTCAAAGATCACAGTTACACCCTGCTCATGCGCCAGCCTGGCAGCAGCCACCACTGTTTCCATCGGCACTTCCAATTGCAACAGAAGCTGCCCGCCCGCTTGCAAAGCACTCTCCAAGCGGTCAAGATCTGATTCACCAACAGTGCCATTCGCACCTGCCACAATCACAATCTCGTTTTCAGCTTGATCGTCTACAAAGATCACCGCTGTGCCTGAAGGCTGTTCGTCATCCTGCATCACTGAGGAAATGTCAACGCCATTCTGCTGTAAACTTTCGAGCAGGTTATCTCCAAAAACATCCTTGCCGACCCGCCCCACCATGCAAGCAGGAACGCCAAGTTTTGCAGCAGCCACAGCCTGATTGGCGCCCTTACCACCAGGCGCAGTGAAAAATGTATGACCAATCAGGGTCTCTCCAGGCCGCGGGAACCGCGGAGTTTGCACAACAAGATCCATATTGATACTGCCAAGAATGATAACTGCCATCAGTAAACCCTTCTTTTCGCCGTCGCTGCTTACAGCGGCTTAACCCGTCAGCCGACGGACAGCACGGAACGTGAATTCATACCGGTCTGCTCGATTCAACAACAAGGTGTGCTCAATGGGTGTGCCATCCTCCAGATAGGTGGTCCCTTCACGTACAAGAAGCGCACTATCGACAGGTACAGCCAAAAGCTCTGCCTGGTACTCGTCAGCATAACTTATCTTAATGACGTATTCAGCATACCCCAATTGATAATTGTACTGGTTTTCAAGCAAAGCATACAAAGAACCTGACGCCAAATCTTTTTCGCTTAAATCCGGACACAAATGGACTGACAGATAAGCTATATTGATCGCCATCGGCTTCCCATCGGCCAACCGAAGACGATCAATGCGATATATCTTGTCTTTTTTCTTTATCTTCAGAATCCGGGCCATTTTTTTTGAGGGCAGTTCGCTGGAAAAATTCAACATACGGGAGCCAGGTTCCAACCCGCGCTGGTGCATTTCCTCAGTAAAGCTCTCCAAATGCATCAAGCCGTCACTCAAGCGTTCAGCAGCCACAAAGGTGCCCCGCCCCTTAACGCGATACACTAACCCATCCAGGATAAGGGAGCCAATCGCCAGCCGTGCAGTATTACGGCTGACACGATATTGATCTGTCAGTTCGTTTTCGGAAGGAATCTGGTCACCCGGAACTAATTCCCCTTTTTCAATCCGGGTTCGAAGCACCTCTCCTATTTGTTGATATAGCGGAGTATAGCTGTTGCGGTCGAGAACTTCCATAGGATGATATATCTCTGCCTTTAAAGGTTGTTGGGTTGTACCAACATCTCAACTACATTTTCCCATTATACGGACTATGCAAGAGAAAGTCAAGGCATCCCGAAACAGTGTTTTGTCTATAAAATATTCAATCGATTGCTTTCGCAACCGATTGAAGCTTTATTCTTTACTACCCTCATCGAATGATGAGAATGTTTATCCTTCGCGAGTTTTCAATTTCTGGTAGCGCACCAACATATTCACATTGGTTCCTACAGTTGACCCTGCGCTAAACAGCATCGTCGCCAGCCCGCCCGCAACAAAGCCCGTCGTCGCAACCGCCGCCAGCAGTTGGGTGATGGCATAGGAAAATCCCCAGAATACGAGATGCGCAATCGAACGTTTCACCACCAATTGCTCGTCTTTCTCATATAGTTTCGCGGTCTGCCCCCAGGCAAGGCCAAAGCCCAGGCCAAAGACCGCCACGAAACCGCCGACAAAAAACACGCTCAAAAAACCAGGCATTGCCCGGTTTAGAAAGATGACATTGATCAGCAGGGTCATTGGGGCCATGATGATCCCGATAATATTCGTGCGCATGCGGGCGCGCTGCTCCTTTTTCACCATGCGGATCATGGAAAAGATCATCACGAGCGTCAAGGGAACAGAAAGAAGGCTTAGCGCGCGGCCTAAAAAGTCTAAGATCATCACCCACCTCTTTCGGATTGCTGATGACCGCATTTTGTACAGAACTTCACGCCGGGGCGCATTGCTGCGCCGCATTTTGTGCAAAAACGCTGTTTTTCTGCACTTACCGGTGTCTTTTCTTCTCTCGCCGGCGCCATCTCTTCCTTCACTGGTGCCATTTCTTCCTGTATCGGCGTTTCTTCTATCTCGCTGTCTTCCGGCAAGCCAATCCGGAACAGCAATTTAGAAAGCTCAATCCCATTCACTGCCGTCAGTTGCAGCCAATGCTGCCCGTCCGTCCCAGGGGCAGCCTCCAGCACAAGATTGGTTCCCACACCAACCACAAAGGCCAGATGAAAACCTGTTAGCTCTTCCTCCATCTGCCGGATCGCACAGGAACCAAATGACAACATGGGCACCAGGGCATCCGCCAGAGAAATAACAAAATCGTTCGGGTAATACAGGTCGTCATTTCTCTTATCCAGATAACCCATACCGGCCAATTCGTCCAGCAGCCCCGAAATCTTCTCTTCGCTGACCGTGAATTCCAGATTGGGAAACAAATAGGGAAGCAGAGCAGACAACCACATCAGATCATCGCCCATCTGAATTTCCATCGCGCGCTGCCAAAGCGCCTGGGGAGTAAAAGCAAACGAGATCTGCCTGTCATTCTGCAGCTTGCTTAATAGTCTCAGCGTGTGGATCCAGTCCAGAACACAGCAAAAAACAAGGGCGGCTTTTGAAGGCAGCGGCAAGGCAAATTCCAATCCATCCAGCCGCGGGCCGATCATTAAATGCTCCAGAAGAGCATCCGACACCTGACCGGGCGAAACGCCAGGCCGGATCACATAGCGGTTTTCCGCCTTACGTTCGGTGAAGATGACTAACTCATCGTCCTGGAACCCGCCTGCACTGTACATCTCCGTCACCAGGATTTCCTGCAAATCCCCCAGCACAAGTTGAACACTCGTTTTGGGGTGCTGAAGCGCCCGCATTGCCAACCTGGCCTGAACGCTCAAACTGGATATGCCCTGCTGTCCTTGTCCATCCAGCCAGTCGCTTTTCTCCAAAACCCCGCCTGGCTGAATGCGCATCGCGGCATCATCCTCAGAGAACAATCCCTGAAGCGGTGAAACTGCACCTGGCTTTCCACCAGCCAGCAGCAAAAGCTGGCTTAATTCCTGTCCGTTGATATTCAATGGCTGTAACGCTGCTTTCATCCCTCACCTCCCAGATTCGGCGGTAATCCCATGTATTCGGTATAGTTCTTCCAGACCTCTTCCAGTTTATCTCCACTGAGGTAATAATTTGGATCGTTTTTCAATCGCATTACATCATCCATCCATCCCGGCATATCTGCTCCGCTGCCCGCATTGCTCGCCTTCCATACGCGGGGCGCATGCTTGCCTTCCTGGCGCAGCACCGCCAGAGGATCGATCGGGCCGCCGGTCTCGCTTATTTGCGCATTCACATGGCAATGGACCAGACGCCGCGCATCTGCAGTAACATCTCCTGACACTGTCTGGAAGCGGGGCGCTGCTTCCATCTGCCCGAACTCTTTCATCAGCGTCTCCTGCATCGGCGCCGCATCCGGATGGGCATTGAACATCACCCCGCCATCCTCCAGACGTACGGCGCTCTGTCCTTCACAAGCCATATCCATCTTGTGCCAGTGGGCCAGACCCTCGCTGTTGTATCCCACCGAAACAGGTACATCTGGGCTGGCATGCACCCCGGAGAACATGCTCACCTCCGCTGTATCAGCATTCACCCCCGCCTGCCGTAAAGCGTCATCGAAATGTGCTTTGAACAGCTCTTCAGCCTGGCGGCCTGCTGACCCCACCAGATTGCTGTCCTGCGCAATCACCGTCGCATCCCAGTCCGCATACCCACCCACAGCCTGCGGATTCAAGGGCCGCGCTCCGGTTCCGGTAACGGTCACGTTTTTCAGGTAACTGCTGGCTGATTGTCCATTCAGGTCGATATTGTCCAGCGCACGGAAAGCTTCCGCCGCGGCATTCCTGGCGACCTTGTCCCGCGTCTGATATACGGCCTGCTGCACCCGGTTTGGCACCAAGCCATCCTGCACGGCCTCTTTGTAAGATGCGTTATTTATCAGGTTCCTGGCGATCTCATCTTGCGGTGTCAATGTATAGGAAGGGTTCCCCGGAGACAGGACATTGTTAATGTGCGGATCAACCTGAGCCCCTTCATCAAGGATACGCCGCACATTATCAGCCAGGCCAGTATCAATCTGGCTGATGCGGTCCAGACCATTCTCCATGCCAACTCGCATCAGGGCATTATTCCCCGGTGGCCGGTAGACGGGACTAGCCAGATTGGTTTGCGCACCATTTCCCCAACTCGACTTGACGACAGGCAGCTTTGCAGCCAGTTTGGGGACCACCCCCAGCTTTTCGCCGGTGCCCTGCCACAAATGTACCGGCATCTCGGGATCGTCTTGAAGGGCAGCGATTCCCCTCTCAGCCCTGACATTGATCCTCTTCTCAAGATATTTTATAGTTGCCTTGCCGATCACTTTTGGTGTTGCGGGCCGAGGGCCTTTCCCACTTATATAATCCAATAACAACGATAATCCCGCTTCCTTTATCACTGACCCGGCAGCGTCTGTGCCAGTTTTGCCCAGCATCATCGCCCGCCGGCGGGCATATATCGCACTGATAAAGGCCTTGGTGGGCATGAAGATCAAGTTAGAAGCACCCAGGGTAAGCAAATCGGCTCCGACCTCTAAGGCGGACATTTTATGGCTGCGCAGAATACTATTGACCTCGGCTTCCTGGCGCTTATTGAAGTCCCACACACGCTCCCATTCCGCGCGCGCTTCATCCTCGCGGTCTAACACCAGACGCGAATTGATCATTCTTTCCAGGCGCTGCAGGCCGTCGGCATCCCATTTCCCATCGCGGTAGACAACCTCCTGCAAATCGTCCAGCAGGTCAACCAGATGTTTGCTTTTCTCGTGCTTCTTCACCGTTTCCAGCAGCCCACCGCGATAGCGTTTCCACTCCCCTTCCAGGGCGTTCTGGTTAGCCTCCTCTTCCCGTTGGCGGGCCTGCTGGCGGGCCCGCACCTCATCATTGCGCGCCATCTGGTTCTCATACCAGGCCTGGCGCTCTTTGGCTTCTTTTGCGTCGCGGCGTTCATCCGTCAGGCTATTGGCCTTGGCTGCCATCCATTCCGCCCACAGCCAGGCGCCGATCAAGGCCGTCGTGCCCATTGCCGAGGCAGTTTGCGCCCCGGCAGGGATCCTATCTGGCGCCTCATCAGGAGATGCAAAGCCGCCTACTTCCACATCCATTGCCGCCACACGTACGTTCCCTGTTGTGTTATCTACCACCTGAACCTGCACCGTATGCGTGCCCGGCGGCGGATTGGGGAAATGGAAAGATGAATAATCCCCCAGCACCTGCTCTTCGCTGGCCACATAGCCATCCATGATCCACACCACCGTCAAGGGGCCAATATCCTCGCTGTTCCGTTGAATGTTCAGACTGCAATCAATATCCTGCCCGCTGGCAAGGGAAGCATCGCAGCCTGCACTGATCGAAAAAGGCGCGTTGAGGCTGTCTGACAGATCAGGCGCTTCTTCCAATTGCGGCTGTTCTTCCTGTTGCGGCTGTTCTCCTTGAGGATTAGAAAGATTTATTTGAGGAGTGTGGATTTCAAGGATAGCACCCAAAGATTCTTCGACGGCAGGACAATGATGATCTATTTCCAGAATCAATTTGTCGTCCAATATTCCGGAGATATTCCGCAACGGCACGCTGCCAGACGTCGAGCCCTCGTCACTAAGATCCGTGCCACCAGACACAAGACTGATCCTGTAGTATGAACCCTCAAGAGCAATTTGCGCCTCCCCGCTTCCGCCTTCCAACCGCCACCGTTCATACTCATCCTCCCATACCAGAGACACATCCTGAAAGCTGATCACCGCTGTTCCAGCAGCATAGTAATGTTCGCCTTCTGACAAGTTGCTGTGCGAGCTTCCATCATCGACACCAGAGATTTTCATTGTCCCGCTCATTGACATCTGATTAAAATCAATCTCCAAAAGCAAGGTTTCAATTTCAATTTCAGGATGTTGCAGCCTCAAATCATGCGGATAACGGACTCCATCACCGCCACCGCCATCTGAGAAGTTATACCAGGTCAAACTTCCGTATAAGATCACCCCATCATCGGGTCCATAATCCAACACAATGATATCGTCGCTTTGATCGTTTGCAATGTATGCCGGAACAGCCGCGACAGTATTCTGGCTGCCATTCTCCTGTTCTATATCGGGAGCATAGTCCACAACCGTGCTCTGGTTGTTATCAGACCACTCTTTTTTAGCATCCTGGTGATAGTATTGGGTGACATCAGGAACGTCCACAACAATGCGCCCCTGCTCGGGGCGTTCCACTGGGCCGGCTGATACCGGCTGTATGATCCCCCATATCAATGTAAAAAGAATAGCAGAAACCGCGCAGCAGCGAAGAACGCCCAGACCTCGTTTTTTCATCTATCCCTCCCCGGGTTTACTGAAATTTAATCCAGTTCCACCCGCAGTGATTGAATCGCCGCATCCAAATCTGCCAACTGCGGCTGGTATCCACCTGGAGAAGCAGCCAGATCTGCCGCATAATCCATGACATATTCATTCAATGCTTCTATTTCCGTCATCACATCAAGCGGAAGCTCCCAGTCATCTTCGCTGAGAACTGTATGGCTTCAGTTGGGACTGCATCCGGAACGGTTACTGCATTTCATTTGATGAAACAAGGAGCTCTACTCTTCTCAAGCCCGTATCTCCAGGCTTCATGAAGCCAAAAGATTCACCACTAATACCAAAGCCACGAATACCAAAGCCACACACCCACACAACAAAATAGTATCAGGATAGCCAGAATGATCACGACCAGCAGCCAGCGCGGCATCCGTTTTCGGGCTGCTGGTGCAACGGATTGGGCAGCAGGGGGAGAAGCGGGCCCTGTGACCGGCTGTCCACAATTTGCACAAAATTGATCCCCTTCAAGCAAAGGTTCCTGGCAATTACTACATCTCATCTTTTCCCTACTTTTATCATACATTTATCAAATTTCAATACAGTAACAAGAGGTATTCTATCATTGCTTTCTCAAGAATAAGCAGATTTCGGGAGCTTTAAGAATCTCAAAGTCTGCATTTTTATAAAAGAGACAGCTTATCTTTTTCTTTACCTAATTATTTCCTCTGATAAATGCAACTTATCTCACCAGGGCACCTCTTCCGTACATCTACATCTGAAAAAGTCAGTGAACACCTCTCTATCCCGTACTCCCACTCCCCCCCGTAGGTATTTAATCCTGTTTTCGGATAAAACGGTATATAATCGTCTCCGGCTTCCTCGAGAGTTACACCGCCTTCAACAAACTCATAAGTTTGGGACACTGGAAAATCAATTTCTGATCCGCTCTCATCAAATATGCAGGTTCCTTCGTACGTATGTGTTCCCTCATGCGCCAATTCTTGCGGTGTCAAACCCTCTGAGTTATCTTCCAGAGGTGGTGTTTCAACCAAAGGCAGCGGCTCAACCAAAGGCGGCGGCTCAACCAAATAAGCCACACCAAAACATAGTACCAGGCTAACCAAAATAATCACACCTAGCACACCTAGCACACCTAGCAGCCAGAGCGATATCCGTTTTCGGGCTGCTGGTGCAACGGATTGGGCAGCAGGGGGAGAAGCGGGCCCTGTGACCGGCTGTCCACAATTTGCACAAAATTGATCCCCTTCAAGCAAAGGTTCCTGGCAATTGCTGCATTTCATTGATTACCCGCCTTTCTCATCAACTTATCTTTGGATACTTATGAATCAAAACAGAAAAACCACATTCAGGAAACTGATGCCACTTTCACCCAATCACTATCCGACCTGCCAGCAATTTGTTTACCATCAAGAAAATACCCCCTGACAAAAAGGTATATTCATCAATGACTTTTCCAAGTTTATTATACGTTGATTCACCTTGCAAATGCAATAGGGCTTTCTGCAATAGGGCTTTCTTATCATCCAGGGCTTTTTTAAAGTAAAGGGATTGTCTTGCTGGAACTCAGGATAGCAGGGAAAGGAAGCGAGATACCAGGAGCAGTAGAACTACTGAAAAAGGTGGATCTGCGCGGAAAAGTGGTCATCGGAGATGCTTTACACGCCCAAAGAGGGCTTTCTATTCAAATCGTGGAAGCTGGAGGCAACTACATCTGGTACGCCAAAGGCAATCAACCCTCAATGGAAGAAAACATTCGGTTATGGTTTGAGCCAG
>JAIOTF010000289.1 GCA_021107195.1 Anaerolineaceae bacterium
AGTCTTGCAAAAGAAGTATCAAGGCCAAGCGGTTAAAATGCGCTTTGAGCAAAGATTACCTTGCTACTGTCGTTTTTGGAGCATAATTTCATGCGTAGGCCCTGGTCAAATCGTCAGTGGCCAACCGGTACTACAAATTTAGGCTATAATTACCTCAACAAATCGAACATATTTTCCATTATCAGGAGCGCGACCATGGCAAAAACCCATACCCACTACGTGTGCCAGAAATGCGGGAGAACCTATCCGCAACAGATTGGGCGCTGCCCGTCCTGCGGGGCCTGGGACAGCATGGTCGAGGAGATGATGGCGCCGGAACCGGGCAAGGTAAGCAGGAAACACAGCCGCGGACTGAGCGGCCGCTCACAGCCGCGGCGGATTGCTGATGTCGAAGGCAATGTCGAAGAACGCCTGCCGCTGTCGATCAGTGAGTTTTCACGCGTGCTGGGCGGCGGGATCGTGCCGGGGTCGATCGTCCTCATTGGCGGTGATCCGGGCATCGGCAAGTCCACGCTGATGCTGCAACTGACGATGGAAATGGCAAGCCGGGAGAAGGTATTGTATGTGTCCGGCGAGGAATCCGAACAGCAGATCAAGATGCGCGCCGCCCGCTTGACACGCGGCAAAGACGGCAGCCCGGGACCGCTGCCCGATCAGCTTTATCTGGTCACCGAAACCAACCTGGATATGATCCTGGAACATGTGCGGGAAATTGCCCCGCGCCTGCTGGTGGTGGATTCAATCCAGACGGTGTACCGTCCCGAGATGGAATCTGCGGCCGGGTCGGTCAGCCAGGTGCGCGAGAGTGCTGCCCGGCTGCGCGAGCTGGCCAAGACCAGTGGTGTAGCGGTATTCGTGATCGGGCACGTGACCAAAGATGGCAATATTGCCGGGCCGCGGGTGTTGGAGCATATTGTGGACACGGTGCTCTATCTGGAAGGGGAGCGTTACCAGTTCTTCCGCTTATTACGTTCGGTCAAGAACCGCTTCGGGGCAACTTCCGAAGTGGGCGTGTTTGAAATGCAGGAAAAAGGAATGGTTGAAGTGCCTAATCCTTCGGAGGCATTTCTGGCGGAGCGCATGGTGAATGCCCCAGGGTCGGCCATTGCGGTAACGATGGAAGGCACGCGTCCGCTGCTGGTGGAAGTGCAGGGTCTCACCAGCCCTACCAGCTATGGCAACCCGCGCCGTACGCCCAACGGGGTGGATTTCAACCGTCTGCTGTTGATTGCAGCGGTGCTCACGCGGCGTTTGAAACTGCGCCTGGGCGAGCAGGACGTGTTTGTGAATGTAGTTGGCGGCCTGCGTGTGTCCGAGCCGGCTTCGGACCTGGCCGTGGCGGCTGCGATCACTTCCTCGATGCGGGACGTGCCTGTACGCGCCGATACGGCATTGATTGGCGAGGTGGGATTATCGGGAGAATTACGCTGGGTGGGGCAGATGGATGCCCGTCTGCGCGAGGCGGCCAAGCTCGGTTTCAAGCGGGCGATCGTCCCGCGCCGCGTGCGCCGCAGCGAGGCTTGGCCCAAGGGAATCGAGGTCGTGGAAGCCCGTTCCCTGCGTGAGGCGATCAAGCTGGCCCTCGTCGAGAAAAGTTGAAAGGCTGAGCGCTCGCGGGGAATGCTCATATCTTGCAGGCTTCGCAATGACATCTGGAGAGTATTTCCTAATCCCTACTCCCCAGTTGTCTGATTTACTGATTTCCCAATTTACAAATCCCTTTCTATTGCTGAACCCCCGTCTGTTTTTGGACAGAAGCATATAAATCAGGATTATAATTGTGCTGTTGTTTTTCAATTTAAGACAGAATTCTATTATAGGTGTGTGTTAAAGGTGGTGTGTATTGAGTACGCCGATCTGGTTTGTGAATCTCATCAAGCATTATTTCCCGGATCGCTTTTGGATCTCTGACCTGACCCAAAAATCCCCGCTTTTCAGGAAACTGATTGATAAAACGCTCTTTGATAAGGATGATGTTATTTTCCTGCCCAAAGACAATTTGATCCCTGTTCATGAACCCATTGCGGATGAAGAGAATCTGGTAGTACCCTCAAATGTGGTTGAGCATTTTGTTGACCAGGCCGGTGATCTTTTCCTGATGGATACCTGTTTGTGCCGCACGGCAGATGGCTGCATAGATTACCCGCAGGATTTGGGCTGCTTGTTCATGGGGGAAGCGGTGCGCAAGATCAACCCCAAATTGGGTCATATGGCGACCAAAGAAGAGGCCAAAGCGCACCTTAAAAAATGCCGCGAGGCCGGGCTAGTGCACATGATCGGGCGCAACAAGATCGACACAATGTGGATGGGGGTTGGCCCCGGTCACAAATTGATGACGGTCTGTAATTGCTGTCCGTGCTGCTGTCTGTACAAAACCCTGCCCAATCTGGATGTGACCATTAGCAAGAAAATATCGGCCATGCCCGGTGTGCGGGTGAAAGTGAATGAGGAGCAGTGCATCGGCTGCGAGAAATGCACAGACCATGTATGTTTTGTGGATGCGATTGAAATGCAAGATGGGCATGCGGTAATTACCGGGGAGTGCCGCACATGCGGGAACTGCGTAGAAGTTTGCCCCACCGGCGCGATTGAGCTGACCGTAGAGGATGACACCTTTATCACGCAGTCAATTGAGAGGCTTGCACAGATCGTAGATGTGAGTTGAACCAATGTATAATTTGTAATGTAATTTGTTAACCTCCTGTACATTCAAAACGTGCGGGAGGTTGTTGAATTAATTCCCTTTAAAATGCACACGGAGCTTGCCGAAGGATGTGTAAATCCTGGTAGCCCTCCCAAAAAACTATTTTATACTCACCACTTTGCCGCCAGTGAGTGGCTGCAGGTCGACAGACTTGAGACAAAAGACGGCGTGAGGCGTGCCGGCTGCGGCCCAAATTTCATCGAACTGGTGCAGGTCCTCGTCGATAAAGGGCTGCAAAGGCTCACTGTGACCCAGGGGTGGCACGCCGCCGACTGCAAAACCGGTGCGCTGGCGGACGAAATTGGGGTGAGCCCGGCGGATAGGTTCGCCAGCCAGTTTGGCGAGAGTCTTTTCGTTGACGCGGTTGGCGCCGCTGGCCAAAACGAGGATCGGATTCCCGCTCTCTTCTCCTTCAAAGATGAGTGATTTGACGATCTGCGCCAGCGTGCAGCCGACAGCATCGGCGGCTTCCTGAGCGGTGCGGGTTGAGGCAGCCAGTTCCTGCACGGTGTAGGCGTAGCCGCTCTCGTTGAGGGCGTCCTGCACGCGCTGCAAGGATTTCTTGAAATGGGTGGTCATGGTTTTCTCCCTGCGGTAAGTTCTTTTGAGTGTACAGGAAATGCGGCGGGTCTGTCAACGGTTTGCAGGCATAGATGGCAGTTGTCTTTTATAATGAAGGAGATGATGGAGAAAGGAGCGCATATGTTGATTCATTCTGCTGCACAGTTGCTTACCCTGGCCGGCGGCCCGCAGCGCGGCAGCCTCCTGGGTACGCTGGGTATTATTCAGGACGGGGCGGTGTTGGTACAGGACGGCCGGATCACGGCAGTGGGACGGACGGTCGACTTGTTGACAGCATATCCGCACGAGCCGCAGTTGGACGCGGACGGACGGGTGCTGATACCCGGGCTGGTCGACCCGCATACTCATCTGGTATGGGCCGGCGACCGGGCGGCTGAGTTTGAGATGCGCATCCAGGGCAAAAATTATATGGAGATCATGGCTGCCGGCGGGGGGATTGCAGCGACCATGAACGCTACACGCAATACTTCGCTGGATGAATTGATTGCGGAGACTCGCAAGCGGGCAGAGATACTCTTCCGCAATGGTACGACTACGCTGGAGGCGAAGACCGGCTATGGGCTGAATACGGAAAGCGAAATCCGCCAATTAGCCGCTTTACTGGCGCTGGATGATAAAGGCCCGCTGGAGATTGTCCCAACTTTTATGGGGGCGCATGCTGTGCCGCCGGAATTCAAGGGCAACACGGACGGGTATGTTGCGCTGGTGTGTGAAGAAATGCTGCCGGCGGTCAAAGAATGGTGCTTGGCGAATGCCGGTGGAAGGCCGCTGCCCTTTGTAGATGTGTTCTGTGAGGCAGGCGTATTTGACCTCGCCCAGACGCGGCACATTTTCACTGTTGCGCAGGGGTTGGGCTTCCCGTTGAAGGTGCATGCCGATGAGTTTGAAAACCTGGGGGCGGCCAGTCTGGCGGCGGAGATGGACGCAGCCTCTGCCGATCATCTGGTCAAGACCTCGTTTGAGGATATCCACAGGCTGGCGCAGAGTGAGACGGTGGCGGTTTCGCTGCCGCCAACGCCGTTTGGGCTGGCAGACGGACAGTACACCCCGGCACAGGAGATCATTGCATCCGATGGGCTGCTGGCCATTGCTTCGGACATCAATCCCGGCCCGGCCTGGTGCGAGAGTATGCAATTCGTGATCGCCCTGGCCTGTCGCTACCTGCGCCTGACACCGGCGCAGGCTATCGCTGCGGCAACGATCAATGCCGCAGCAGCTATCCAGCGCGCCGACCGCATCGGCTCGATTGAGGTGGGCAAACAGGCCGATCTTTTGCTGCTGGCAGTGGATGATTACCGTCATCTGGGGTATCGTTTTGGCGGGAACCTGGTAGATGTGGTCATCAAACGCGGACAGGTGTTTGATTTTTCGCTGCGATTTTTGAAACCCGTTCACTGAGTGGGTCGAAGTGAGCGGGGTGACTTTATAAGTGGAGATTGGATGAGGAGAGATTGAGCATGCCAACAACGGAACAGGCAAAGAAATGGTATCAGGGCGTGGATGCGATCCATGATTTTTCACATATTGAACGGGTGTACCGCATGGCCGAGCGGCTGGCACGCAGCGAAGGAGCCGATCTGGAAATCGTACATGCTGCGGCATTGCTGCATGATTCGCGCGGGACGATGCCCGGCAGTGGAGAACGCGCCGAGCACCACATCGCGTCGGCCGTTTTTGCCGGTGAGGTGTTGGCAGAAGAAGGCTGGCCGCAGGAGCGGATTGCCGCAGTACAGCACTGCATTCGGGCACACCGCTTCCGTGACAAGCGTGAGCGCCCGGAAACGATTGAGGCCAGGGTGCTGTTTGATGCCGACAAGCTGGATGTGCTGGGGGCGGTGGGGGTGATGCGCACGATTGGCTACGCTGTGCTGGCGGGACAGCCGGCTTATGTGCAGCCTTCGCAGTTTTTCCTTGCCACGGGGCAAAAGGAACCCGGTGAGCCGCATAGTGCTTACCATGAATATCTGTTCAAGTTGTGCAAGATCAAGGATGTGCTTTTCACTGAGGCAGCCCGGGCTATGGCGGAGGAACGTGATGCCTATCTGGCCGACTTCTTCGTTCGCTTTGCGGCGGAAAGCCGCGGCGAGATGTAAGCTGTAGATAATGCTCGGTGGGAAGCAAGGCTGCTGAGTAAGCGGGATCGCTGCTAACCCATTTTTACGCATTTTTTGGGTAAGAATGGTTGCAAACAGGATACAAATTGGCTAAAATCATACTATGAACATATTAAGTGGCCCAATACTTGTTGTAGAAGACGTTCCCAATTTACTGCAATTGCTTGAGGTTACATTGCGTTTTAAGGGATATCCGGTGGTTGGCGCGCGCAATGGCCGCGAGGCGCTGGAACTGATCGAAAAAGAGCGCCCGGCGCTGGTGATCACCGATATTCTTATGCCCGAGGTGGACGGGTATGCCCTGGCGTATACCCTGCGCAATGATCCCCGTACCAGCCAGATTCCGCTGATCTTCATTTCAGCAACCTATGTCACCGCTGAAGACAAGTCGTTTGCCTTGAAATTGGGAGCAGTGCGTTTCATTGAAAAGCCGATCGATACCGAAGATTTCCTGCTGACCGTGGCAGAGATCCTGACCGATGGCATTTCCGTTTTGCCGCGTCCGATGGAAGAGGTTACTTTTTACCAGGGCTATCGTGAGCGACTGGAAAACAAGCTGCGTTACAAAGAGACCCAGATTGTACGTACAGAGCGTTTGTTGAAGACCCTGCCGGATGAGCAGAAAGTCGCTTTTGAGGAGCTGCTCAAGCAGTCTATTGGAGAACGGGATCGGATCAAGGAAGAGCTGGACCGCTTGTACGCGGCGCTCGATGAACTGCGTTCCACAGGGACGATCGACAACAAAAAGTAGATTGTGTGCTCTGTCATTTTAAGCGTGCCTGTTGATCGCAGGTACGCTTTTCTTTATTCATCCTCGAATCGAAGTACCCTCTCCCGGGTATTTCAGGGTATCATCTGTTTTGGAGATAATCCCTTGGAAAGGTTGGCCGCGCCGTAGCTGGTTTTGAAAGCCTGCTTTTTTAGAAAGGTTTTTGATATGAGGCGTTGACCCTTTTCAAGGTGTTAGCAAAAAAGCAATCATTTTTTGAGAAGGGATTAATGATGCAGCCAACATTGAAAGGCATTGAAGATATTGCCCGTGCGGCAGGAGAAATCTTGCGGTTGGGGTATCGCAAGCACCATGAGGTACGCCATAAGGGGGAAAAGGATCTGGTGACGGAGATTGATCAGCGATCTGAGGCTCTGATCATTGCCCGTATTCAGCAGGATTACCCCGGGCATACGATTGTGGCCGAAGAAAGCGGTTTGACGGATGGGGCGGTTGAACATTGCTGGTATATTGATCCATTGGACGGGACATTAAACTATGCGCATGGATTACCCCTCTTCGCAGTGTCGATTGCATATGCGTGCCAGGGCGAGATACAGTTGGGTGTGGTCTATGACCCGATGCAGGATGTTTGCTACACTGCGCAGCGCGGCCAGGGCGCCTGGCTGAACGGCGAATGCATTCATGTTTCATCAGAAACGGAGTTGGTCGACAGCTTGCTGGTGGGCAGTATTTCCCGCGAACCAGGCGGGGATGACGGACCGGCCAGCAGTATGGCCCTGTTTGCGGTTTTCAATGATTGCGCGCAGAGTGCGCGGCGGCTGGGCTGTGCCGCCCTCGACCTGTGCTATGTGGCTGCGGGTCAGGTGGATGGCTATTGGGTCAAGAAGTTGAATGCCTGGGATGTGGCCGCAGCGGGGTTGATCGCCAGTGAAGCCGGAGCATTGGTGACCGATCTGCACGGCGAGAGTGATTATTTCCATCCGCCGTATTGTATCCTGGCGGCAAATCCCGGATTGCACGGCAAGCTGCTTAAGGTATTACGCCAGCAGGGGGTTTAACATTCCCCTTGGAAAGGTTGGCCGCGCCGCACCCGGTTTTGGAAATTTGATTGTTGGGGCAGCAATAACGAACACATGAGTTTTGTAAGGAAGTATTTAGCAGTTCCAAGCCTGTCTCTAAAAACGTGCGTGCATCCAGCTCCCAGTTGGGTTGTTATTGGACTCATAAATTGTCAAAATAAA
>JAIOTF010000072.1 GCA_021107195.1 Anaerolineaceae bacterium
AGTTAGAAGGGGGTGGGGTGGTTGTGTGCCAAACCGGCTTTGCAAAACAAGGAAAGCATATGGTGATTTTGTTCGGTTTGGTGAAGTAGTTGAGACCCGCGAGGTTTCCTGGGATTAGTCTTCATTTTCCATACACAGCAAACGCGGCAGCCCCGCAAGATCAGGCAGGACGCGGGCGAGGTATTTTGGGAGAATCTCATGCGCCAGGTCGAGGACGGCTTCGCCCTGGCTGGATTCGATTTCGATCAGCATCAGGCCGCCGGGGGCAAGGACGCGGGGGGCGTCGTTCAGCAGGGTAATAATGGCGTTCAGGCCATCCGCACCGCCGTCCAGTGCCAGATGCGGCTCGTGCTTTGCCACCGCCAGGCCGGCCAGCTTTTCTGATGGGATATAAGGGGGATTGCTGCAGATCAGATCAAAGCGGCCCTGCAACGGCTGCATCAGGCTGCCCTGCACCAGCCTGACTTGATCCTCCACCGCATGCGCAGCAACGTTTTGTGTTGCAACATCCAAAGCTTGCCGCGAAATATCTACCGCAGTAACTGAAAGATCGCCAACCTGTTTGGCAAGAGAAACGGCAATACAGCCGCTGCCTGTGCCGACGTCGGCCGCCAAACGCCTTTGCGGATGGTCTTGCAGCCATTCGAGAGCGGTCTCCACCAGCAATTCCGTTTCCGGGCGGGGGATGAGCACATCCGGTGTGACCGCAAAATCCAAACCAAAGAATTCCCAATGCCCGATCAGGTAGGGCAGAGGCATGCCTTTAACCAATTGAGACAGCGCCTCGTTCAGGGCTGTCTCAAGCTGTGTGTTTAATATTTCTTCATTGTGAGCCAGGATCCAGGTCCGTGGCTGTTGGAGAAAATCTGCCAGCAACACCTGGGCATCCAGCGCGGGGGTGTCACTGATGACGTTGAGTTGTGCGCTGGCGTGCTGCAGCCAGGAACGCAGATCGGTCATCTCAATTCTCACCGACCATCGATAATCGTTCGGTTTCTTCCTTCAAAGAGAGTTCTTCAATGAATTCATCCAGCCCGCCTTCAAGCACGGCAGGCAGGTTGTGAGAGGAAAGACCAATGCGGTGGTCCGTCACCCGCGATTGGGGATAGTTATAGGTACGGATCTTTTCCGAACGTTCTCCGGTGCCTACTTGCGAACGGCGGTCGGATTCCTGTGCTTTAGCCCGTTTCTCTTCTTCGACTTCGTATAGCCTTGCGCGAAGGATGCTCATTGCGCGTAGTTTGTTCTGGAGCTGCGAGCGTTCATCCTGGCAGGCGACCACCATACCCGAAGGAATATGGGTGATGCGTATCGCGGTGGAGTTCTTCTGCACGGATTGGCCGCCCGCTCCCGCGGATTTGTATACGTCGATCCTGAGATCCGAAGTGGGGATCTGAATATCCACATCTTCGACTTCGGCCAGCACGGCCACCGTGATGGTTGAGGTGTGAATGCGGCCGGAGGATTCTGTCACTGGAATGCGTTGCACGCGATGTACGCCGGATTCAAATTTCAGCCGGGAATAGGCACCCTTGCCTTTGACCATAAAGATAATCTCTTTAAAGCCACCGATACCGGTTGCGTTTTCAGAGAGCACTTCGGTCTTGAAGCCATTCTTGTCGGCATAATAGCTATACATGCGGAACAGATCGGCCGCAAACAGGGCGGCTTCATCGCCACCGGTGCCGGCGCGAATTTCCATGATCACGTTCTTGTCGTCTCGTGGATCCCGCGGTAAAAGCAAGCTTTTCAGCTCATTTTCCAGTGTTTCAACTTGTGGTTCCAGTTCAAGCAGTTCTATTTCCGCGAGCTCGCTCATTTCCGCGTCATCGCCGCTTTTTAATTCTTTCGCTTCCTGGATGCGTTGCAAGGTTTGACGGTATTCGGCGGCTTTATTGATGATTGGTTCCAGGTCTGCTCTTTCTTTCGCTAACGCTGCAACCACGGTATAGTCATCAATGCCTGTTCCGAGTTGGTCTGTGATCTCTTGAAATCGTGTTTCAATCGCTTTAATTTTATCAAGCATGATTTTAGTATACCTTCTGATAACTTCTGATCCAATGTCCAATGTGTATCGGGGGATTGGCTCGGGTTTTCATTTATTGCTTTACAAACGAATGGCATGCGTCAACAAACCGCATGCGCAGGCCAAGCAATTAATTATACCAGCTTTACTATTCGGCGCAGATAGCTTAAAATCAAATGAGGCAGTTCTCAATATGATGGAAATGGCGCTGTCATGGTAGCGATTTTAATCGTTAATTTCAAACACTTAACGACTGAAGTCGTTACTACAAAGCCAAGCTAAGAATTGCTGAATCAAATGGGAGCATTCAAAAGGTGTAGATATTTTGAAGATGAGGAATTAACCTCTGTGGTTGCTGTCATTGTGAGCCCCAGAAGTGCCTGGTATCGGGTACGGAGGGGTGTGGCAATCTCCTTTTGCGGCTTCTTCACAATGGCAATTTTTCTTAAGTCTATAATATTTTATTGCTCCCAAATCAAATGAGGATTGCCTGGATGGATTGGGTGACTTGACCAGTACTGTGTTGAGTGACCGACATAGTACAAAAAATCAATTGTGGCAATGAAAGAGGTTTAATATCATGGGTAAAAAACAAGTAATCGTAACCGACAAAGCACCAAAAGCAATTGGCCCCTATTCTGCCGGTGTTC
>JAIOTF010000189.1 GCA_021107195.1 Anaerolineaceae bacterium
ACCTTCTTCAAAGGTTCGGCGGGGAGGGCTGCTATCGCTCTTCTGAAGCGTTCTGAAGCCCATATCTCCGAAGAAGAGAAAGAAACGATTATCCGCCTCATCGAGGCGTCTCGACAAAGGGGCAGCTGATCATGGATATGGATTATAGCCTTGCGCTCTCATTTTCGAAGCTCGCCATAGATGTCTTCTTCAAGAGCACGATGCTGCTCGTGGGGGTTTGGTTGACAGTGAAGCTGCTACGGCGCCATTCAGCATCTGTCCTGAGCCTGATCCTCGCCGTTGTGGTTGCCGGTCTGGTGCTCCTGCCGGCCCTCTCTACGTTCGCGCCGGAATGGAGGGTCCCGTTGCTGCACGACCCTGCCGTGGCCCCCGCGCCAGGGTTCGCCCAAGCCGTTACCGGGGACGAGACCCCGCAGTATGCTTTACCCGGTGAGTCTCGACCTGCGACCATGGCGCCTGGGCCCCGCTGGCCCGTCTGGGTCTTCCTGGGTTGGTTGGCCGGGGCTGTCGGTTGCCTGCTCTGGGTGCTGTCGGGGGAGGTCGGGCTCAGGTGGATACTTCGAAAGGCGGTGCCGCTCCACGGTGAGCGCTGGCAAACGGCCCTCAAGGACGTCTGCGAGGAGTTAAACGTTGGCAGTCAAGTTCAACTGTTCCAGTGCTCCCGGATAAACACTGCGGTCATCAGGGGTATTTTTCATCCCAGGGTGATCCTCCCTGCAACCGTCCGAGGATGGAGCGAGCAACGGCTGCGATTGGTTCTCCTGCACGAACTGGCCCACATCAGACGCAGGGACAGTCTGGTGGAGATCCTGGCGTGTATAGTTTTAGTGCTTTACTGGTTCAACCCCTTGGTGTGGCTGACCGTGCGGCAGATGCGGGTGGAACGCGAACGGGCCTGTGACAATGCCGTGCTGAACACCGGGGCCAAGCCGTCCAACTACGCGACCCAGCTTATGGAGGTCGCTGCTGATCTGGGGGCGTTCCGGAGGCCGCTATGGCAAACTGCGGCAATTTCAGAGGGATCCGGGCTAAAAGACCGTCTGTTATGCATCCTCGATCCGAAGCTTAAAAGAATGCCGATGCGCCCATGGACGATGGGGCTCGTCTGCGCATTGGCGGCAGCTGTCCTGCTGCCCCTGTCGGGATTTACAGCATGGTGCGACCGCCCATACAGTCCAAAGGTTGTAGCGGAAACCGGAGACCAAAACCGGATTGCCGAGTTGATGGAGATGCTCGATGCGGATTGTTGTGAAAATCGCTTAATCGCCGTCAAAGCCCTGGCGACGAAGGCCGATAATCCCAAAGTGACAGCGGCGTTGCGGAAAGCGTTGAAAGACGAAAGCGCGCAGGTCCGGCAGACGGCTGAAGCGTTCTTCGCCGGAAAGCCGGGTGGGTGATTGAAACAAGGAGAGGAGATTAAACCATGAAAAGATCAATTTTTGTCTCGTTTTTACTGTTTGCTTTTTGTATTGCCATGCCTGCTTATTCTGAAACAGTTCAGAAAGGCAAAGCAGATGCAACCAAAAAGAAGGTCGCAATTGGTTCTGCGTTTTATGCGCAAGGAGGCTTGAAGAAGGCGCTCATTGGGCGTTTGCGGGAAAGAGGTTATGAAGTCAAGGATTTCACTGAAGGTGATCCGGCAAAAAAGCTGGATTATCCGGGAATAGCGGATCAAGTTGCCGTGGAGGTGAGCAAAGGCAATTACAACAAAGGGATTCTCATCTGCGGAACGGGGATGGGCATGAGCATCGTCGCCAATAAGCACCCCGGGGTGTATGCTGCTCTGGTTGAAGATGAATATGCCGCCCGATACTCCCGCATTTTCAACAATTCGAATGTACTCTGCTTCGGGCAGTTCGTCACTGCCCCGGAAAAAGCCGTGGATATTCTGGATGTATGGATCGATACAAAGTTTGCCGATCACCCGAAATGGGGTAAATATTGCCGGGATGTTGCATTGCCCCAAATCACCGCCATCGAGAAGAAAGTTTTTAAATAAGTCGTAGCATACTCATACTGCGCACCGGTTAACAGAATTAATTGTACAGGAGGAGCGTTATGACAGGTTCGTCCGATCAGACAGCCATCAACGGATTGACCCTGCAAAGGCTTTGAAAGGAGCGATAGGATGACTGAGATATCTGGGAAAATAGCGCTGGTGACCGGAGCCAGCCGCGGCATTGGACGTGCAATTGCAGTCGCACTTGCCAGGGCTGGAGCTGATGTTGCCGTAAATTTCAAAAACCGCGAGAAGGAAGCCAAGGAGGCCTGTTTGGAAATTGAAGTCTTCAACCGCCGCGCCATACCTATCGGTGGTGATGTTTCCATTGCCGCTGACGTATCCCGAATCGTGAGAACTGTTGAAAAGCACCTTGGCGAAGTGGCGATCCTCGTGAACAATGCCGGCATTACCCGCCCTCAAGTCATTGATAAAATCACGGAAGAACTCTGGGATGAAGTCCTTCAAGTCAACCTTAAATCCGCCTTCTTAGTTACCCAGGAAGTCCTACCCGGTATGCGTGCTTGTCGTTGGGGCCGCATTATCAATCTTTCCTCTATTGCGGCTCAATTGGGCGGTGTTGTTGGGCCTCATTACGCAGCCTCCAAGGCCGGTATCATAGGATTGACCCATTCTTACGCCGCGCTTCTTGCAAAAGAAGGAATTACTGCCAATGTAATCGCTCCGGCACTCATCGAAACCGAGATGGTCGCCAGCAACCCCAACGCGCGCCCGGACCTTATCCCGATCGGCCGGTTTGGGACTGTGGAAGAGATCGCTGAGATTGCCGTGATGCTCGCAGCAAATGGTTACATCACCGGCCAAACCATAAATGTGAATGGTGGCTGGTACATGAGTTGATTCTATTCGCGTGTTTGTTATTGAAGGGCTTAATTCAATATCAATGGTGCCGGCGAACTCTATTTAGGCTATCGTTTCAAGCACCTTGAGGTATTCGATTATACCGATGGAAACAAAAACGACATCCTGGTGGAATTATATTTCAT
>JAIOTF010000257.1 GCA_021107195.1 Anaerolineaceae bacterium
ATGATCCACACGCTGCGGTGAATCCTTTCCCACACCCCTCCGTTCCAGCCAAACTGGACCTCCCTTCCAGGACATTCACACCACAGTCAATGCCATCTACCTCGACACCCGCCCCGGGCGATGGCGTGCGATATACCCTGGCTCCAACATCAACAATGATGCCGACATCGACGTATAACGTTTTGCATCCGGTGATCAGACCAACGCGCACGTTAACAAAGACGCCAGTACCGGCAACCAACACTTCCATTCCAAAAACAGCGACTCGTACAGCGACCCTGGGCACAGCCGTATCCACCAACACACCGATAAACACGAATACGCCCGGACCAACACAGACACCAACTTCGACCAGTACAGCCACCTCAACCTCAACCGCCACGTCAACCGCCACAGCAACGGCAACATCTACTGATACGCCTGCACCGCAGCCGACTGCAATCGCATTTTCTGTCGACTATAACGGCGACGGCTACAATGACCTGGTAACAATGAGCAGCAATGGACAATACACCAATATGATCCGGGCCGGTTCTTCCGGCGCCGAGCCGATCCTCAACGACTGGTCCCCTGATGGCAACTGGCTGCTCTTCCAGATTGGCAGTATCCCGCAGGTAAAGAAAATTCAACCGGACGGCACGGGCGAAACGATCATCAACAATATGGGCTTCAATACCCACGACGCAGTGTATTCACCTGACAACAACTGGATCCTCTTCGTACAGGGCTCCGGCACCGGTGCCGACCTTTGGCGGATGAATTCCAGCGGTGCGCTGGCACCCGAACGATTGACCAATGACAGTTATCAGGATGGTTATCCTGATTGGTCGCCGGACGGACATAGTCTGGTATTCACTTCAGTGCGCAGCGGGCAAACAGACTTGTATCTGCTGGACCTCAATACCGGCCCCAGCTATGTCGTTACCCGCCTGACTAACAACAGCGCTTCAGAGTATGCGCCGCAGTTTGTATCCAATAATCAGATCGTTTACATGGTCAACAGTGGCGGCCAGAACGACGTCTATATCTCTGACATTACCAATATGGCCGGAACAACCACCAACCTGACCGCCACCAGCGCCGAGAACGAAAAATACCCGGCCTGGGCATCCGGCTCCAAGATCATTTACATCAAGCAGGATGGGGTGCAAGGTGTTTACACCATGGACTTTGACGGCTCGAACAAGACCCAGCTCAATTCCAATTTCCGCTATGCGGCCAACCCGCGCTGGGTACCCTAGGGCTGTATTGTATTCAAACCTTGCATAGGCATGAAAATAATCTCCCGCAGATTTCAAAATCTGCGGGAGATTTGTAATTAAAGATTCAACTGCTTGAATTATCCGGATCGGTAAGGACAAATTTAAAAACCTGTCCTTACAAAACACATTTTCTAAAACAGGCTCGGTTGGGAAGAATCATCCTCTCCAGGATCGCCTGCCTGTGGTGTGTCTGAAGCAGGCGGCGCAGCGCCAAAGAGATCCATCTGGGCCGCACTGGCATCAAGCGCTGATTCTGTCGTATCAGCGTACTCTACAACATCCGGGGATGGATCAGGCACAGCCCGCCGGGCCTCTTCGATCCACTGGGGAAGTTTTGCAAAGTCCTCTTTCATCACCGGCCGCAAAGAGCCCAAACGCAAGGCTGCCGCCGGATGATACATTGGCACAATCAGGCGGCCGCGCACCCAACGCGGCTGCCCGTGGATCTGACTGATCTTGGCATTGGCAATAAACTTGGCCATTGAAAATCTGCCGAGGGTAACGATCACTTTGGGATTGATGGCTTCAATCTGCCGGTTGAGATAACGGCTGCAAGTGGCCAGCTCTTCAGTTTTGGGGTCGCGATTCCCAGGCGGACGGCATTTGACAACGTTGGTAATGAAGACTGTTGAACGGTCCATGCCGCAGCTCTCCAGGAGCTCATCGAGAAACTTGCCGGAGCGGCCCACAAAAGGCAGTCCCTGTTCATTTTCATGGAATCCAGGCCCTTCGCCAATAAAGAGTATCTCGGTTGTGATACTACCCGCACCCGGTACAGCATTTTTGCGGGAGAAATGCAGCTCGCATTTCTCACAAACTGCAACCTGTTGGGCAATCTCATCCAGAATTTCGGCTGTTGTCATGTCTTTCCTCCTCAATACATCTTTTTTCATGTTTTACGTTCGCTCCAGGCTTGCAGCTTCTCCAGATCAAAGGCATCCAGTGTCATCAGATGTGCGTCTTCACCTGTATCGCGATAATATCCGCTGCGTTCACCAACCACCTCAAAACCAAATTGGCAGTAAAGGGCCCGCGCACTGTGATTGCCGGCGCGTACTTCCAAAAAAGCGTGATCGGCACCCTCTTTAGCAGCCTGCAAAAGGCCATACGCCAGCAACCAACGGGCAATTCCCTGCCGCTGAAAATCGGGGTGAACGGCAATCGTGGCAACCTGCACTTCATCCATCACTTGCCAACAGACCAGCATCGCTGCCAATCGCTGCTCCCCCTCGGGAGATTTCCATTCCACGACATAAGGTCGGGAAACACGATTGTGTTCCACCTCATAAACAAATGAATTTTTCGGCCAGGGCAAGCTGAAACAGATTTTATCCAGAATGTGCACTTGCTGCACATCTTCCAGATTCATAGGGCGCAGTTCAAAAGTCAACAGACCTCCCCAAAACCAATCAGACAGGTGTGCCTGTGTTCAAATGCAAATAGATCGGCGAAAGGGATGCAACCTCGTCAAACTTACGGGACTGATAGCGCTTCCAGGCCAACGCCGCCAGATAGGATGGACGGCGCAAGGAAGCGGCTGGTGACATGAGAATGGCGTTGGGGTTTTCGGAAAGAGTGTGGCGGTCGTCCGCCGTCATTTCACCACAGACCATTGTGGGCTCTTCAAACAACCCGGCCAGGGTTGATGTGGTGACGACTTCTGGCTGGCTGTCTGCTTTCCACTTGCCTCTGTGTAACCTGTAATAAACCAGGGCCAGGCGGCCGCGGCCAGCTTGCAATACCGCTGCCAGGGGCATATCCTGCACCGGTTGAGCGGCTGCAAGCACATCCAAAGAAGGAACACCTATCACCGGCAAATGCAAAGCAAGCGCCATGCCTTTCACCAGAGCCAGCCCGATGCGCAGACTGGTGAACGAACCCGGCCCCAGGGCTACTGCCAGCACTTTCAGGTCTGCGCTTGTGATAGCGCAACGAGTAAATAACTGATCCAATGCCGGGGCCAGTTCTACGGTGTGATGATTATTGGTCTTCCAAATCACCTCCCCCTTGATCTGGATACCGTCATAGAACGCCATGCCAATCCAACGGGTTGAAGTATCCACCGCCAATAACATACTGCTCAACCTCCAAAAGACCGCTGTCGAAACTCGGTCAGAATTTGTTCATAATGTATGCCGAAGGGTTTGAATGTCATCCGGCGCTGTTCGTCTGCCACCCAATCCAACCCGACCCACAAACAGTCCTGGGGCAGTGCTCCGCGGATGCGCTCAGGCCATTCGATGATCAACGCACCATTATCGAGCATTTGGTCCAGATCAAGTGCTTCGGCTTCCCGGGCATCGCGCAAACGGTAAGCGTCCAAATGATGCAGGTTTTCGCCATTGAGCCGGCGATAGACGTTGACCAGGACAAAGGTGGGGCTGGAAACAGCGTCCAGCGAGCCCCAGCCTTGAGCCATTCCCTGCACAAGGGTGGTTTTGCCGGCACCGAGATCTCCAGCCAGACAAACCACATCGCCAGGCTCCAGAAGTGCCCCCAAACGTGCACCCAGACGGCGGGTCTGTTCAGGCCCGCGGCTCAGGAACTCTACCATTTTAGGATCAAAGATCGGCATAGGATTATTATAAATCAAATAAGGCGCAGATACCATCAGGCAACGAGGGTTAACTGTTGTGAATTAAAGTCAGCCAGGTTGCTTTTTCATCCAAAATTGAAACCTGTCCCATACCCAAAGCTGAAAACAGGGCGTAATAACCAACTGCAACCGGGATTGTGTTTCCTGCGAGTACCACGCCGCCCCCTGCCTGACTTCCTATTAACATCACTGCCAAAGAAAGGGTTTCAGTTCATTCAGAGGTTTCTGATTCAGGGGGGATGACGCACTTCAATCTGCGGGCCAATTCGCGGCGGGACAGGAGCACGCGCCGGCCACAGCCCTTGCATTCGAGGCCAATATCCGCCCCCAGGCGCACCACTGTCCAATCGGTACTGCCACAGGGATGTGATTTTCGCAAACGCACAACATCTTCCAGGGCCAATTCAGTCAACATAATCGGATTATATCACCCATGTTATAATCACCAGGCCTCACCACACTACACCGTAGTAACGACTGAAGTCGTTACCTTAGCAGGCCTGTAACCACTGAAGTGGTTACTACATTACTTTTCTCAAACACAGGTAAACCCATGCTTGGATTAAACACCCCCACATTGATTTCACGCTTGATCACTTTGGTGATTGCACTATCATTTCATGAATTCGCCCATGCCTGGACGGCGAATTTTTTTGGCGATGATACCCCGCGCCTGTATGGCCGTCTGACACTCAACCCGCTGGCACATCTCGACCCGATCGGAAGCCTGATGTTGATCGTGGCGGGCTTTGGCTGGGCAAAACCTGTACCGGTCAACATGTACACGCTTCAACGGCGTTCACGCTCTGCTCCAATGTGGGTAGCTGCGGCCGGCCCGCTTTCCAACCTGCTGCTGGCGATCCTGGCAGCGATTCCCTTCCGGCTTGGCATTGTACCGTTTTCAATGTCAAATGGATTGCTGCCCTCCGCTTATGGTTTTCTGCAAACTTTCATTCAGATAAATCTGTTGCTGATGTTGTTTAATCTGATCCCTCTTTCACCTCTGGACGGTGAAAAGGTGGCGCAAAATTTCTTCCCCCGTTCCTGGGTAAATTTTCTGGACACCATCCGGCCTTATGGACCATTGATCCTGATGGCGCTGATCTTCATCCTGCCTTCGCTGGGCATCGACATCATCGGCTGGATCTTGCGCCCCTTGTTTGATCTCTTCTGGAACGTTCTTGTTGGATAGGAGACTGTTTTCATGACGATTCAAATCACTTTGATCGGCACTGGCCGGGTTGGCACTTCGATCGGATTAGCGCTGGCCAATGAAACCGATCAATTGTTTCGCGTAGGACACGACCGCGATCCTGTCCATACTTCCAAAGCACAAAAAATGGGCGCACTTGACAAAGTGCACCTCAATTTACATGCTGCTGTCAAAGACGCTGACATCGTGGTTCTGGCAATTCCGGTAGATGAAATTCATGAGACCTTGAACCAAATAAGCGAAGACCTCAAAGAAAGTGCCGTCGTGCTGGACACCTCGGCCATCAAATCCACGGTGTCCGACTGGGCCAAAGAACTGCTTCCGGCAGGGGGTGATTTTCTGACCTTTGCCCTGACGCTCAATCCTGACCATTTACTGGACACGAAAACCGGGCCAGAAGCAGCCCATGCCGACCTGTTCAAACAAGGTATGGCAGTAATCACATCCCGGGGCAAGACAAGCGAAGAAGCCTTGACCCTTACCAGTAATCTGGCTGTGCTGCTGGGCAGCCGCCCATTCTTTGTCGATGAAGTTGAATATGAAGGATTGTTTGCCGCCAGCGGATTGTTACCGCAGGTTAATGCAGCGGCGCTTGTCCTTTCCACTACTGGCCGGGCAGGCTGGCAGGAAGGGCGCAAGATCGCCGGACAATCCTATGCCCTCGCTACGCAGCCGCTGCGCCTGATGGATGACCGCGAAAAGCTGGGTTCCTCCATGCTGATGAACCGCGAGAATTTAGTACGGGTGATTGACAATCAAATCCAGGGTTTGCAAATGCTGCGCGCGGCAATTGAAAGCCGCGATGAAGAAAAGCTGCAAGACATGCTGGAAACCGTTATTGACGCCCACGAAAACTGGTGGGAAGAACGCAATCGCGCTGAATGGGATTCAGATCCCTCCCGCCCGGAAATACCCTCCGTTGGCGAGCATTTGATGCACTGGGTCGGATTGAACCCAAAAAAGAAAAAAGGAAAAGAATAGTTTTGCAAGCTTCGGACGAAAAAGAACTGCCCTCAGGTTTCTACTGTTACATCGTGGAATGTGCTGATGGCAGTTTTTATACCGGGTGGACGACCAATCCCAAGCGCCGGGTGCGCGAACACAACAAGACCATCAAGGGCGCGCGCTATACGCGCACCCGCCGACCGGTGCGCCTGGTGTATGTGGAATCACAAACAAACCGCAGTACGGCCATGCGCCGCGAGCTTCAACTCAAGCGTTTGAGCCATGCCAAAAAACGAAAACTGGCGCAACAATCCCTCCTGTCACAATCAATAAATCAATCGGAAACACATTGACGATCAACTGAATACATCAATCAACCTTTGAATAACAGGCTTTTGTCGGGTAAAATTATTCGCACAAGTGTTAAATTAAGGAGAATCAGGTGATAGCGAAAGCTCAATACAAAACGCCGAAAATTTATGCGATTGCAGCCGGAGTAATTGTCTTCCTGATTTTACTGATCGCTTTCTTCACGCTGGGCCAGGTGGTGAAAAGCTTTGGCAACATCTTTCTCTTTCTGCCGGAGCAGCTAGGCATCATTCAGACCCCCAAAAGAGCTGAAATCGCGGAAGTCAATATGTCCAATCCGCCAACAACCCTGCGTTTCGAGCAGCCCGGATTGTATACCGTGTATACCATCGATTATGACCTGCTGATAATCAATGATGAATTGACCAAACATGAGCTTGATCCATGGCTGAAAATCACCGAAATAGCCAGCGGAAAGCCGGTTAAAGTGGATTACGTCGAGCGTGGACTGCGTATTTATGACACCCCCCTGGCCAAAGGCCGGCCGATCCACACTTTTTTCATTGAGACCCCTGGCGCATATGAAGTGAGCCACGTTACCAAAAACGTGTCGATCTACTTCCTGCCGGATTATATAACCGGCAATGAAGACCTGCTGGCTATGTCCTATCTTGGGCAGCTTGCCGTCATACTGGTGATTGCAGGCATCTTCTACCAGCGCAATGCTAAAAAACGCGCGGTGAAAATTCAGGAAGTCAAACTGTTGAAAAAGATTCAGGAAGATGAAGGTAAACAGTTTTGGAAGAAATATCAGGATAAGCCCGACGATAAAGGCAAGAAGAATTACTGGCGCTAAAGAAAAAACAGCTTGGTGAAATTGAAGGTAAAACCACTTTTTTTGGAATCTTATTTATCCCGCATCAGCATTCATAACAGGAGAAACCCCTTAGATGGAACAGCCACATATCCTCCTTTTTGTTTTGGTTGGTTTTATTGCCCAAATTATTGATGGCAGCTTGGGTATGGCTTATGGCGTTAGCTCAAATGCCCTTTTACTAACTCTGGGTGTGCCACCGGCGGCAGCCAGTGCCAGCGTTCACACCTCTGAAGTTTTTACTACGCTGGTTTCTGGCCTCTCACATCTTAAGCTTGGCAATGTGGATAAAAGCTTGGTGAAAAAACTGGCAATTCCCGGGGTGCTTGGTGGTATCCTGGGTGCTTATATCATTTCAAATATCGATAGCAGTCTGCTCAAGCCGATAATATCAATCTATCTTCTGATTATGGGAGTACGCATTTTGATAAAAGCTTTTCAAGGCGTAAAAGTGCGTGACCCAGATAGTTTCAAGCCCTTGCCTATGGGTATCTTGGGGTTAGTGGGCGGATTTTGTGATGCAGCCGGAGGTGGGGGATGGGGACCAATTGTTACTACAACATTGCTGTCACAAGGCTCTACGCCTCGCAAAACCATTGGTTCTGTAAATTTGTCTGAATTTTTTGTAACTTTGGCTGAAGCGGTGACTTTTGTCATTACCATTGGTCTGGTGCATTGGACGGTTATCATCGGGCTGTTGATTGGAGGAATGGTAGCTGCTCCCCTGGGAGCTTTTTTCACTCAGCGGATATCAATCAAACCGATGATGATACTGGTGGGGACGTTGATCATTTTGCTAAATGTGCGCACCCTGCTTCATTTATGGGGAATGCTATGAAACGAATAATCAAAAGAGTTGCACTTTCAAATGCAGGTTTCTGAAACGAGGCTGTCTCAAAAGTAAATGAGACAGCCTCGTCGTAAGTATTAATTCAATGGAAGAAATTTCCGCTCCCCTTACTAAGAGTGCACAATAACAACCCAAGCTATTTCCAATTTCACATTAATCCACAAAAACTGGTAAATGACCGAGTGAAACGATTCCGTTCCATTTTTCCAGATCGCCTTCGGTGAAGATGGCTGCCTCGGCGGCAATTTCTGCCCCAGCTTTGTTCATCAAGGCACGCATACCTTCTAAAGTAGAGCCAGTGCTGATAACATCATCGACTATCACCACAGGTTTGCCCTGCACAAAGGCGCGATCCTTCTCATCAAGGATAAGAGTTTGGGGATGTCCGGTGGTAATGGACAAAGTCTCCATTTGCAAAGCATCCCCCATATACGGTTTGAAATCTTTACGCAGCACCACATAAGGTTTATTAACTTCCAGTGCCAGTGCGTAAGCCAGGGGAATGCTTTTGGCTTCAGGGGTGATGATGGCATCATACGTGTAATCCGCCAATTTCTCAGCCAGAGCCTTGCCGCAAGCCTGGGTCAATTCAATATCCCCGAGGATGTTCAAGAGGGCGATGCGTAAACCAGGTTTGACCTCCAGCAAGGGCAATGCCCGCTGCAGCCCGGCAATTTCAACAAGATAATGACCATTTTCTATCATTTACGTCCTCTCATTCTGTCGATTGCCGAAGCCATCCCCCGGCAAAACCCGAATCGATTCTAACATGGATTTAGGTACCTATTCCCCCTTGGAAAGGTTGAATTTAATACCAGCCTGCAAGCAAAGATCGCAAAGCTCAAAATCTCACTCTTTGCATACCTTTCCCTTTTCAAGGTTGATTGCACAACCACATCCCTGTGTATTTAATCCCAACATCATACATTTTACATTTTCCACCTGAGTTATACTTGTGATGAACCTAACCCTATCAGGGAAGCAGGCAAAGGGTGCAAAATCACACCTTCCTGTCATTGTGAGCCCGAAGGGCGTGGCAATCTCCAACACAATGAAGGAAATTGCCGCAGTCGCCCGCTTCGCGGCTCCCCTCGCAATGACATAGGAATGATGCCATACTGTTTGAATGCCTCCCCAACCAGGAGTGTGCCATGCAACATGTGCTGGTCACTGGCGGCGCCGGATTCATCGGCTCGAATTTCATTCATTACCTGCTCAAAGCCGAGCCGGAGGTGCGCGTCTATACTCTGGATGCGCTAACCTATGCCGGACACCGCCAAAACCTGGAGCACCTGCCGGACGATTCCCGTCACACTTTCATTCATGGCAGCATCAACAATCGCCAACTGGTGGACAATTTATTACGCAAATATACAATTGACACGATCATCCATTTTGCGGCTGAGACGCATGTAGACCGCTCAATCAGTGGACCGGCAAGCTTTATTGAAACCAACGTAGTGGGCACTTTCACCTTGCTGGAAGCTGCCCGCCAGGCATGGCTGGAAGAGAAAATCGTGGCGCAGCCGCGCTTTCATCACATCTCCACCGATGAAGTCTTTGGCACGCTGGCACTGGACGACCCACCCTTCTGTGAAACCACCCCTTATGCCCCCAACTCGCCATACGCGGCCTCCAAAGCCTCCAGCGACCATCTGGTGCGGGCATACTACAAGACCTACGGCCTGCCAGTAACCATCACCAACTGTTCAAACAACTACGGGCCGCGCCAGTTCCCCGAAAAGCTCATCCCGTTGATGATCTTCAACGCCCTGCAGGGCAAACCGCTGCCAATCTATGGCGACGGGCAGCAAGTGCGCGACTGGCTGTATGTGGAAGACCACTGCACAGCAATCCATGCTGTGCTGCAAAAAGGACGACTGAGCGAAACATATCTTGTTGGCGGGCGCAATCAACCGCCGAACGTGGAGCTCGTGCGTCTGATTTGTGCCATTCTGGACGAGCACTTCCCTGACTCGCCACACTACCCACATGCTGACCTGATACAGTTTGTGGCCGACCGTCCCGGGCATGACAGGCGCTATGACGTCAGCACAACCAAAATGGAAGATGAATTAGGCTGGCAGCCACAGTACAATCTGGATCAGGGTCTGCACAATACAGTGGCCTGGTATCTGAAAAATAGCAACTGGATCACAGCGGTGACTGGCGGCGAAAGCTTTGCCAATTGGATCAACGAAAACTATACGCAACGAGGAGCAGAAACCCAATGAAAGGTATCATTCTGGCCGGTGGACATGGCACACGATTGTACCCATTGACCATGTCGATCAGCAAGCAACTTTTACCTGTGTATGACAAACCCATGATTTACTATCCGCTCTCGATGATCATGCTGGCCGGGATTCGGGAGATATTGATTATCTCTACCCCGGATGCCCTGCCTGCCTTTGAAAAGCTGCTGGGCGACGGCAGCCGCTGGGGATTACAGATTTCGTATGCGCCGCAGAGCGAACCGCGCGGTCTGGCGGATGCGTTTCTGGTGGGCGAATCCTTCATCGGTGACGATCACTGCTGCCTGATGCTGGGAGATAACATCTTCTTTGGCACGGGTCTGCCAACCATGCTACGCTCCGCAGCCCAATTAGAAAAAGGAGCAGTGATTTTCGCCTATCCGGTGCGCGACCCGGAACGGTACGGCGTGGTGGAATTTGATTGCAATTACCGTGTGCTCAGCCTGGAGGAAAAACCGACCGAACCGCGTTCCAATTACGCCGTGCCCGGCATCTATTTCTATGACAATCAGGTGGTCGGGATCGCCAAAGCCATGCAGCCTTCAGCGCGGGGCGAACTGGAGATCACCGATCTGAACAAGATCTATCTGGAAAAAAAGCAGCTCAGCGTTGAAGTGCTGGGCCGCGGTGTGGCTTGGCTGGATGCCGGCACGCATGAGTCCCTCCTGCAGGCATCCAGCTTCGTACAAGCGGTGGAAGAACGGCAGGGATTGATGATCTCCTGTCTGGAAGAGATCGCTTATCGCATGGGCTACATCAACCTGGACGAGCTGCGCATCCTCGCCGAGCAAATGTCCTCCAACCGCTACGGGCAGTATCTGCTCAGTCTGATCGATGAGGAATTTGCACACAACTGTGATATATAAACAATTACCGTTAGAGAAATTAGTTAACTCTCAGACCTGCGATTGGAAAGAACCCTCACAATCAATAACTCCCTGCGTAAGGGCGCATGGCACGGCGTGCGCCCCTACGAAAAACACAAATCCTCTTAAAGTAATAATCTGCCAGGGACGCCGACCCTGGCAGATTACTTAAGGAGGAGAAGAAGAGAAGTTTCTCTTTTATTACATATATCTTATCGCACCTTCTCTAATCATGCTTGACGCTTGCCCTACGCTTACCCTACGAATACCTGACAAAAACGAAAGGTGATTCCAATTGTCATTGCGAAAAGGGTTCTAGCCCGACGCGGCAATCCCCCTGCCTGTGTTGGACGCTTCGCGGCCACAATCACCGTAAAGCAGTTCGCAATGACAAAACCAGGTTTTTCTTTGCGGCTTCGCGATGATTAAAAAGTATCCTCCAACCCGTTTTCTGCTATACTAAAAATGCTATGAACAATCCTCTTTCCATCCCGATCCCTTTGCATGTGCTGACCTTTGAGACAGACAGCCCGATCCACACCATCTCGGTTGTGGCATCCAGGCAGGGTCTGGTGCGGGTCTCTTTCCGCCCTTCCCAATCCGTGGAAAGCGAGCTGGGCATCAAGTTGGTGATTGACTCACAGTCCACCAGCAAAATGCTGTCGCAGGCGCGGGACGAGATCACTGCCTACCTGGCCGGAGACCTGCGGGAATTCAATCTGCCCATCGACTGGCGGCTGGTAACCCGCTTCGCAAGTCTGGTTTTACACGCCACGGCACAGATCCCCTTTGGGCAAGTGCGCACTTACGGTGAGCTGGCCCAGATGATCGGCAAGCCGCGCGCAGCACGCGCAATTGGCGGAGCAATGGCACGCAATCCCTTCCCGCTGGTCATCCCCTGTCACCGGGTAGTCAACGCCAGGCGCGCCCTGCACGGCTATTCTGCACCGGGCGGCCTGGAAACCAAAGCATGGCTGCTCACATTGGAAGGACACCGGATTGTCAACCAGAAACTGGCTTAAGTTCATCCTGCTGGGCGCCCTGTGGGGTTCCGTCTTCTTATGGATCAAAATTGCCCAGCAAGAACTTGGCTCGCTGACAATCGTTGCTTTCCGAGTGTTGATTGCGCTGGCCGGCTTTGCAGTCATCTTCAGCGTGCGCAAACGCAGACTGCCCTTGCGCCAACACTGGAAACTTTTCCTGGCTCTTTCCTTGCTCAATATCGTGCTCCCATTCAGCCTGATCACTTGGAGCCAACAGCATATTTCCTCGGGTATGTCTTCAATCCTCAATTCAACCTCAACCCTTTTCACGCTGATGCTGGCGCACTGGTTTGTGCCGGATGACCGCCTGACCATCCCAAAAGTGATTGGACTGGTGCTGGGATTTGGCGGCGTAGTAGTTTTGATGTCTAACCAGGTGCACAGCAGCCAGGGACAAACGCTGGCTGGTCAGGCAGCAATGCTGACAGCAGCCTTGTGTTACTCCTTCGGCACAATTTATGCGCGCCGCAAAACCCACAATATCGCCCCGGAGATGATCGCCATGGGTCAGGCGGTGTTTGGCGGTCTCCTGGTGGTACCCCTGGCGATGAGCGTCGAAGCCCCGTTCCAAATACATCGTCTGCCGCTGACCTGGCTGGCACTGGTCTGGCTGGGAATAATGTGTACCTGCATTTCGCACACGATCTATTTCTCCCTGCTCAAGTCTGTGGGACCCACCCGTACGCAAATGGTGACCTACGCAATCGTGTTCTTCGCCGTGGCTTTGGGAGTCATCTTCCTGGGCGAAACACCTGATTGGCAATTTTACGCCGGGGGCGCACTGGTCGCCTCAGGCATCCTTATCGTTAACAACCCTTTTGGAAGGAAACAAAATGCAAGAAAACAAACCCTTTAAGTCCGGTTTTGTCAGCCTGGCTGGCCGCCCCAACGTGGGCAAATCAACATTGATCAACCATATCATGCAGCAAAAGATCGCCGCCGCCTCGCCCCGCCCGCAAACCACCCAACGCCGCCAACTGGGCATTCTCACCCTGGAGGATGCGCAGATCATCTTCATGGACACGCCCGGCATCCACAAACCGGTGCACAAACTGGGCGATTTCATGAATCAGACAGCATTTCAGACATTATCTGACGCAGATGTGATCGTGTGGATGGTGGATGCCAGTGAAGCCCCAAAACACGAGGATAAACTGGCCGCAGAACGGATTGCGGCTGTGCAGCCGCTGCCGCCGGTCCTCCTGGCACTGAACAAGATCGACCTCATCTCCGCCGATCAACTTCAGAGGCGCGAACGCGCGTTTTGGGAACTGCTGCCCGAGGCTTCACCCCTGGCGATCAGCGCCGCCGACGGTCAGGGAGAAGATGCCCTGTTGGATGCAATCATTGACCGCCTGCCGGAAGGCCCAGAATACTACAATGAAGAACAAATCACCGACCTGTATGAACGCGAGATCGCAGCCGACCTGATACGGGAAGCACTGCTGACCCACCTTGACAAGGAAGTCCCTCACGCCACCGCTGTGCGTATTGATGAATATAAAGAACGGGAAAACAAGGGAGCATTCATTCAAGCCACACTGTTCGTGGAACGCGACTCGCAAAAAGGGATCCTGATCGGCAAAGGCGGTTCAATGATCAAGAAAATCGGCGCCACTGCCCGCAAAGCGATTGAAGCAATGAGCGGACGAAAAGTGTTTCTCGATCTGCGAGTCAAGGTCAATAAAAACTGGCGTAATAATCAGGATGCCCTGCAACAGTTTGGCTTCATGGTGCAGAAGGACAAGTAAGCAATGTTCAACGGGCTGCTGCTGCTAACAGGCGTGTTGTTCCTGGCAGAATGGTTCGCGGTTGCCAGCGAGCAAAAGAAACTGCGCCTCGTCACCAAACCTGCTGCGCTGTTGGCCCTGTTGGCATGGTTTACCCAGCAAGGACTGTGGCAGGACTGGCTGTTCTGGTTCGGTCTGGGATTGGTATTCTCGCTGGCCGGGGATATCCTTCTCCTGTTGCCGGTGTTGCTCTTCCCGGCAGGGGCGCTGGCTTTCCTCCTTGCGCATATCGCCTACATCATCGGGCTCAATCAAACCCTGCCTGTACTGGAATGGCAAAGCCTGTTGGTAATGGTTTTCGCGGCCGCACTGGCTGTCATACTCGGACGTAAATTCTTCCGCAGCCTGCAACAGTCCCATCACAGCCGCCGGCTGAAGGCGTTAATCGCGGTCTATATGATCGGGATTTCGGTGATGCTCATCTCGGCTTTGCTGACCCCGCTGCGCCCCGGGTGGCCGCTTGCGGCGGCAGGCTTTACGATGGTCGGGGCAGGGCTATTCTTCATTTCCGACAGCATCCTGGCCTGG
>JAIOTF010000056.1 GCA_021107195.1 Anaerolineaceae bacterium
GTTGTCGTGCACTTAACATCATGACGCATCAGGGAATGCCTGACAGCTACCGGGTTGTCTAGGCATAACCATACAGATGGAATGACTGTGTCTCTATCTCTTTTTTTGTGATTTATGCACCAAAGCCCTCCCAGACACAAGAGATAGGGTTTTTGCAGCTTATCTGCAAAAACCCTATTTATGTTGCAAGAAATGTTATTACCGATTAACCGTCGCGGCGCAATGTTTTGATGGTTTGATTGTCTGCATTGACAATATTGATGATCATCGGCATTTGACCCACTGCGTGAGTGGAACAGGACAGGCAGGGATCGTGCGCCCGGACTGCTGCTTCCACTCGATTTAATAGCCCTTCGTGAATTTCGGGGCCTTTGATGTAGGTTTTGGCAACAGAATCTACGGCTTCGGTCATTGCCCAGTTGTTGTGGCCTGTGGAGACGATCAGGTTAACGCGTTCCAATTGCCCTCTTTCATTGGCAAAGTAGTGATGGATAAGCGTGCCGCGAGGTGCTTCGATCACACCAACGCCTTCTCTGACTGGCTGATGGCGTGTGTTCAGCACGTCTCTGCTGAGGGTATCAGGATCATCCAACAGGGCTTCTACTCTTTCAATAGCAAAGAGAACTTCGATCAGGCGGGCATAGTGATACATCAATGTTGGTTCAACTGGCAGACCATTGTTTGAAGCACGGAATTTTAACCACTCTTCATGTGCGAGTGGCGTATCCAGTTTCTTGACGGTATTGAGGCGCCCCAACGGGCCAACGCGGTATACACCGGCGGGGAAGCCCATCTTTTTGTAGTACGGGAATTTGAGGTAGGACCAGTTTTCAACATGTTCGTTGATATAGTCCAGGTAATTTGCGGGGTCGAATCTTTCGAGGAGTTCACCTTTTGAATCCACGAGGCGCAGATGGCCGTCGTATAATTCAAGGCCGTCATCCGGTGTGACCAAACCCAGATAGCCAGTTGTAAGCACAGCAAATTCGTTGATCACATCCTGATTTTTATCGGCCCAGTCCTTTATGATCTGAATGCCAAGCTGTGTCGTAGCTTTAGCGTCGGCAATACCGGCAAGGATGATATCGCGGTCCGCAGCATTGAGGGATTTATTCACACCGCCAGGAACGGCAAAGATGGGGTGGATGCGGCGCCCGCCAAGGATGCGGATGATTTCCTGACCAAATTTGCGTAGTTGGACAGCTTTGATGGCTACTTCGGGATTTTGCTGGATCAAGCCAATCACGTTGCGGATGGCGGGATCGGCATCAAAACCGAGGAGCAGGTCTGGCCCGGCAAGTTCGAAGAAATGCATGCCGTGGCTCTGAATGATTTGTCCCATGTGCATGAGCTCGCGCAATAAGGAAGCTGGCCGGGGGGGCGGGGCACCCATGACAACGTCGCCGGCTTTGGCGGCAGCAAGGTGGTGACTGACCGGACAAATACCGCAGATGCGCGGGGTGATAGTCGGCATTTCAAATACCAAGCGCCCCTCACAGAATTTCTCGAAACCGCGAAATTCATTGATGTGCAAATACGCATGTTCAACGGAGCCATCGTCCTTGAGGCGAATGGTGATCTTCGCGTGGCCTTCAATGCGTGTTACTGGCTCGATGGTGATCTTTTGCATACCCATAATTATTTTTCCTCCAATCTAATGCCAGTGTAATAAGTTGTTTTCCTTGAGCTGCGGCATACGCCCGTGTGCCAGTTCACTCAAGACATAAAAGATCGCGTCGGCGTCCGGCGGACAACCCGGCACGAAGATATCAACCGGAACGACTTCATGAATTGCCCTCACCCGCGTCGGAACACATAGTTCAGGATCGTTAGGGATCATCCCGCTGGAATCGGTGCTTTCCGTTTCAATATAGGCCCGGCGCAGCGATTCTTCGATGGTGAAGAAATTGCGCATGGCAGGTACACCGCCGAATACGGCGCAATCACCAAGTGCCACGAGAATTTTGCAACGATCTCGCATCAGGCGGGCTTGTTCTTCGTTAGCAGTATTATTGATGGCGCCTTCAAGAATGCCGACATCAACACCGCTTTCATCTGCGTGTTTCAAATCAGTGATGGGTGTAGCGCGAATGTCTACCAGTTCGGCAATTTGAATAATTCGTTCATCAATGTCTAGTAAGGACATGTGGCAACCAGCACAGCCTGCCATCCAGTCCGATGCTACTTTTGGTTTTGGCATATTGTGGCTCCTTTTTCATCCAACCAAATAATCATTAATCCAGAATCGCCGAAACGGGGATCTGTTTGAGGAGATTGTCTTTCCAGCCAGTGCTATCTAATTTGTATCCAAGAGCAGCGGCCAGTTTTTCGAAGACGGCAGCATTACTTAATACGCCTTCCGGAGCGGGCATTGATTTGACAGCATTTTGCAACTGTCCTTCCAGATTAAGATAGGAACCGTCTTGTTCCGCCCAGTTTTCAACTGGCAGGACAACATCTGCTTGAGCGGTCAATTGGGAACTATAGCTGGCTTGTACGACCAGGAAGGGTGCTTTTTCCAGACGCTTGATCAGTTTTTGGCTTGGGCAATCATCTCCCAAAGCAATAAAAACTGCTTGCTCATCAGAGATGTTGAAGGGTTGGTCAAGACCGTATTGAGCAGCGGCCATGCTGTTTGCTTTGCCTTTGACGCTGACGAGAGCGTTGCGCTGTTCGCCGATCGTGCCGGAGAGATGTCCCAGTTCCACGAGAGCTTTGAGGGTGTTCATAGAAGCATTTTTCAACAGGTCTTCGCCGTAGACGATGGCGGGGAAATTAGCTTTGGAGAGCATCTGGGCCGCTTTTTTGACCGCAGATTCCTCGACCCCTGCATTTTTCGCAAACTCTGCACAAGGTTTATCGACAAGAGCAGCGTTGAGCGCCTGAAGGAGATCGGCATAGCTTTCTGCTTTCGGTTTCAGCACCTGATGCGCTTGTTGTTCAAAGGCATTGTTATCGCTTCCTGCCCAGATCAATTCCATGCCGAGGGGCAGGATGCGCTTGATGAAGAAGCCAACGACTTCGTGATCTTTGGCGAGGTCTGCGCCAAGCACAAGCACACAATCAGATTTTTCAATTTCTTCAAGCGCACCTTCAAATGGTGATCCCAATTCAGCAGCGAGCTGGGTGGGCAGTTTGGTGTTCAGGCCTTCCTCGATGCTCGTTACAGTGGCGGCCTGGAGCTGGTCTTTGAAAAGCTGCTTGAAGAGGTGCAAAGATTCTGCTGGCAGGCGGGTAGGAACCATTGCTGCTGATTTGGGAGACTTTTTGAATTGGTCGGCAATGGTTTTGATGGCATCATTCCACGTAGCGGCTTTGAGTTTGCCGTCTTTGCGTACCATGGGGGTGTAAACACGATCCTGGTTTTCTGCATCCAGAGGCAAATAACGGCCGGTTTTGCAGAGTACGCCGCGATTTACGGTGGCGTCCCAATTGCCTTCAATGCGAACAAGGTGATTGTCTCGACTGTAAACTTCAATCCCGCAGCCAACGCTGCAACCAACGCAGATTGTTTCGGTCTTGTCCAATTCTACGTCATGACCCAGGTAGGCGCTTCTACGGTCGATCAAGGCACCGGTGGGGCAAACCTGGACGCAAACGCCGCAGGAAATGCATGAGCTTTCACCAAGTGGAGTACCAAGATCGGCAACAATGGAGGAATCTGCACCACGTTCTTCAACGCCCAGGGTAAAATTGCCAACCAGTTCGCCACATGCCCGGACGCAACGACGGCACAGGATACATCGGCTTTGTTCGAGGATGAAGTACTCGTGTGAAGCATCAACGTCGAAGGTTTTCCAATTTGGCTGCAAAGGCCAGTGGGTCATGTCTTGCTCGTATGCGGCGTTTTGAAGCTCGCAGTCACCACCGCTGACCTGGCAGTAGGGGCAGAAATGATTGCGTTCACTGAACAGCAAGGTCAGTACGAATTTACGCGCTTCGCGAATCCGGTCGTTATCCGTGGTTACAACCATGTTTTCAGTTACAGGAAGCGTACAAGATGTTTGTAATGTGCGTGCGCCCTGCACCTCGACCAAACAAAGCCGGCAACCGCCAAAAGGAGTTAATGCCGGATGGTCACACAAGGTGGGAATATGAATTTCAGCCTGTTCGGCTGCCCGCAAAACAGTGGTTCCTTCAGGAACCTGAACCTTTTTTTCATCAATAGTGATGTTGACCATTATCAGCCCTCTCTATGCTTGTTCTAATTGTGCAAGTTTTGTTTCAGGATAAACTTTCCGGCCACTCATGGGGCATACACCCGTTGGGCAAACCTTCAGTTTTATGTGCGCTTCAACTTCCGGCATGAAGTATTGGAGGATATTTTCCAATGGGGCACCGGCAGTCGTGCCCAGACCACAACTGGAAAGCTCGATCAGATTCTTACTGATGAATTTGAGGTCTTCCAAATCCTGCATCGTACCAACGCCTTCGGCGATGTTTTTCAGGATTTGATACGCGCGCTCGGTTCCGATACGGCAGGGGTTGCATTTTCCACAGCTTTCTTTGCGGAAGAAGTTCATCAATACGATGGCGAGATCTATAGCGCAGGTGTTCTCATCACATATCAATAATGCGCCGGAGCCGAGGGAGACGCCGTTTGCCTGATACGATTCAAAATCCATGGGAGTGTCTTGCAAGCTGCTCGGGATAACTGAGCCGCTGGAACCGCCTGTTTGTGCCATTTTGAAGTGAGCACCGTTTGCCATGCCTTTACCATAGATGGAGATGACCTCCCGCAGGGTGATGCCCATAGGAACTTCGATCAAACCGGTAACATTTACCTTGCCGAGGATAGTGCAAACTTTGGTGCCTGGGCTGCCTTCAGTGCCAAATCCCCGGTACCAGTCGGCGCCATTGCGCATGATTGGCGGAATGTTTGCCAGTGTTTCAACGTTATTGACCAGGGTGGGTTTTCCCCACAAGCCATTGGTGGTGGGGTAAGGCGGGCGAGAACGTGGTTCGCCGCGTTTCCCTTCCAGGGATTCGATCAAAGCAGTTTCTTCACCGCAGATATAGGCGCCAGCTCCGCTGTGAACATGCAGTTTGAGATTAAACCCGCTGCCGAGGATATTATCGCCAAGTAGTCCCATTTCTTCCGCTTGCGCAATTGCAGTGCGCAAACGTTTTTGGGCTAGCAGGTATTCACCGCGAACGTAGAAATAGCCTTCATTAGCGCCGACGGAAAAGGCGGCAATTGCCATTGCCTCGATGATGGCATGGGGATCGCCTTCAATGAGAACCCGGTCTTTGAAGGTGCCAGGCTCGCTTTCATCAGCGTTGCAAATGACGTATTTGATATCGCACGGCGTACCGGCGACAAACTGCCATTTGAGACCGGTTGGGAAGCCTGCCCCGCCGCGGCCGCGTAAGCCTGAAGCTTTAATTTGGTCAATGACTTCTTTCGGCTGCATATTGGTCAGAACATCAGCAAACGCCTGGTAGCCGTCATCAGCGATATAGTCTTCGATGCTGGTAGGATCAATTACACCAGTGCGTTTGAGGATGATGCGCTGCTCGGCGGGAAGTGTGCCCTTGCGAGCGGAAATCCATGCGATGTGACCACTCAATTCACGCACAGGGGCTTGAAGGCCAGGTGCAACACGGCCTTTGTAAAGGTGTTCTTCGACGATTGTCTGAACGTTTTCAGGTTTAAGGGGTCCGTAAATCGTAGCTTCCGGGTAAACCACTGCCAGTGGTACTGCGTCACTGCGTCCTACATCCTGTACCCAGGAAAGGGAGACTTCATTTTCTAAACCCAGAGCGTTGATCTCTCGCTGGAATTGTTCATAAACAGCCTTGGCGCCGCGTTCCATGCTGCGCGGGTCGCCAGATACAAGCACCATTGATCGGTAATTCATTTGCCGCCTCCGTTAGCTGTACCTGGCCAGGATATCGGGTACCTGGCTGGGAGTTACGTTGCCGTACATATCATCGTCAACGAGGACGACCGGCCCAACACCACACAGCCCCAAACAACTGGCTGTGATTAATGTCCATTTGCCATCTTCGCTTGTCTCACCATCTTTCAGGCCAAGTTCTTCCTGAACGGCTTGCCAGACTTCGCGTCCTCCTGCAACGTGGCAGGGGGCACTCTCGCAAAATCGGATCACGTGCCTTCCACGCGGTTTGGTGGACAGCATTTGATAAAAGGTGGCAACAGACGTCAGTTTGCTTTTCGGCTCTTTCACCAGGCGGCTAATTTCTTCAAGCGCCTCTTTTGGTAAATAACCAATGGCTCGGTTGACATCGTTAAGGATGGGAATAAGCTCTTCAGCTTTGGCTCCATGTTCCTCGACGACGCCATGAACCACTTCCAGCACATTCATGTTGTCAGGGGGCATCTTCCTCTCCAGTCCAGATAGCTAATCAATGAAATTGTAATTAATTGATCGTTACAGCATTAAAGTTGCAGACCTGTAAGCAGATACCGCAACGGACACACATATCAGGATCGATAGTATGAGTTTGGCGACGCTCGCCAGTGATGGCATCCACCGGGCAGTTGCGGGCACACACCGTACAACCAGTACAGGCGTCTTCAAGGATCTCGTAACGGATCATTGCCCGGCAAACTTTGGCGGGACATCGTTTTTCAAAAATGTGAGCTTCATATTCATCGCGGAAATGTTTCAAGGTGCTTTCAACCGGATTGGGGGCTCCCTGACCAAGACCGCAAAGACTATCTTGTTTGATCTGTTTGCAGAGCATTTCAAGCGTTTCGATATCGCCGGCTTTGCCTTTACCATCACAGATATCAGTCAGGATTTCCAGTAAACGCCGGGTTCCAACGCGGCACGGCACACATTTTCCACAGCTTTCTTCCTGGGTGAATTCCATGAAGAAGCGGGCAATATCGACCATACAGGTCTCTTCGTCCATGACGATCATGCCGCCGGAACCCATCATGGAACCGGCTTGACTGAGGGACTCATAATCAACAGGCAGGTCGAGGTCTGAAGCAGGCAGACAGCCACCCATTGGACCACCAGTCTGAATCGCTTTGAAGTTCTTGCCGTTCTTGATGCCGCCACCGACTTCAAAGATGATCTCACGTAAAGTGATTCCCATGGGGACTTCGATCAAGCCGGTATTGTTTACATCGCCAGCCAGGGCGAAAGTCTTTGTGCCCTTGCTGTGTTCTGTACCCATGCTGGCAAACCATTCTGCACCCTTGAGGATAACCTGCGGCACAGTGGCGTAAGTTTCAACGTTATTAATGTTGGTGGGTTGGTTCCAAAGGCCTTTGACGGCCGGGAAGGGCGGACGGGTGCGGGGTTCACCGCGTTTGCCTTCAATTGAAGCCATCAGGGCTGTTTCTTCACCGCATACAAAGGCGCCAGCACCCATACGAACTTCCAGATCGAAGGAAAAGTCTGATCCCAGAATATTGCTGCCCAACAGACCGAATTCACGGGCTTGCTTGATGGCAATTCTGAGGGTGCGGACAGCTTCGGGATATTCAGCCCGGCAATAGATGTAGCCTTGACTGGAACCAATGGCATAGGCAGCAATCGCCATGCCTTCAATGACTGCATGGGGATCACTCTCCAGGACGCGGCGATTCATGAACGCTCCCGGGTCACCTTCATCTGCATTACAGATGATGTATTTGGGGCTGCCCTTGCTGCCACTCGCAAATTGCCATTTTCTGCCCGTGGGGAAACCTGCGCCGCCACGGCCGCGCAAGCCCGATTTTAATACGGTATCGATGACTTCTTCGGGGGTCAGCTCTGAGATGGATTTTGCAAGGGCCATGTAGCCGTCAACGGCGATGTAATCTTCAATATTGCAGGGATCAATCACGCCGCAGTTGCGCAGCACAACGCGCACTTCTTTGGGTTTGGGTGGACCGAGTTCGTCATCTGATTTTGCCGCTTGCTCGACAAGGAATTTCTCGACAGCGCGCCCTTTGAGAAAATGTTCTTTGACCAGGTTATGGATATCATCCTTGGTCAATTTGACGTAATGTACGCCTTCAGGATATACCATGATGTCGGGGCCATAAGCTGCGGGATCACCGATGCGCGATGTTTCGAGCACCTGTACTTCGCCGATCAAGCCCTGAGCAACGAGCTCATCGTTCAGGGCGTCAATGATTTGATAGGCGCCTTTGGCCTGGCATTCAGGATCAATAGATACCAATATGTGTGAACGAAAAAAAGTCATATTTGAAGTACCTTCCAAAACATAAAAGGTTTTGGAATTTCTCTCCTATCCTATTGAATTTCTATAACGTATTCTTTGACAATATTGCCATCAACGACATGTTCTTGCATGATCTGCTGGGCAATCTGGGTGGTAACCTTTCCATAGGACACTTTGGGTTTATCGCCTACGACGATCTGAATAATTGGTTCCCAGGAATCCATGCCGATATTGCTGGTTTGACGCACAGAGATATCTTGCAGTTTTTCTTGCTCAATAAAGTCCAGAATGGCTTTCAAGGTTTCGCGAGCGCCGGCAACAATCCCGACGGTTCCCATTCCAATGATGATCTGGATTTTGCTTGCTGTGTTTTTGGCAGCTTGCTTTTTTAAAGCTTCTTCACGAACTCGCTTCAGGTCTTCCAGAGATTTGACTTTACTCATTTTTCTCTCCCAAAAATATGTTGAACGATAGGTTGAATCCATTGATTTTCTTGCAGGTTTCAGGTATTTGTTGCTTGCACATTTTCAATACCTGAAGCAATGTATTCATTAAGAAAACCCAAGACGGCAGGGTCTGTCAATGAAATGCCTTCCAATTCTTTCTTGATGGGTTCATCATCAAATTCGAAGATGTTCCCATTGAAACCATATTTCATCACCCAGTGCACATCGGGGTAGCCGATCAAGAGGCTGACCAAAGTGCTTTTCAGGTTTCCCAGGGGCATACGGTCAATGTGGCTGTTTTGGAAAATTGCCGTTACGATCGTTCCCTGGCCTGGGGCGGATTGAATGTCGAAAGATCCGTTACAGGCTTCAGCAGCTGCTTTAAAAAGGGGGATGCCCAACCCAACTTTCCGGGTTGTGCGGCTTGTAACGAAGGGATCCGTGATTCTGTTTAATCGTTCGGCATCCATTCCTTTGCCATCGTCTTCGACCTTCATTTGTAAAATATCTTGTACAGTGTCAAATAAAACTGTGATGGTGATGTTCTTTGCATTCGCAGCTACGCTGTTCTCGGCGATATCCAGGAGGTGCAGGGCCAACTCTTTCAACGCAGCAGCTCGAATTATTTCTCAGTGATGGCGGATAAGATCTTTGGCAATTTGTTCGGTGTTACCTGTCCAAAAATCTCTTCGTCAACCACGATCACAGGGGCCTGGCTGCAAACACCAACGCAGCGGCAGAGCTCAAAGGTGACTTTCCCATCCGGTGTTGTTTCTCCGGGCTCGATACCCAGCACTTGTTTGGTTTTGTCAATCAACTGCGGTGTGCCCCCGACGTAGCAAGCGGTTCCCATGCAGAATTTGACTGTGTGTTCGCCTCGAGGCGTTGTGGTGAAAAATGAATAGAATGAAACGACGCCATGAACGGCGCTAACAGGGATTTGCAGCATTTGGGCTACATAGACTTGCATGGGTTCAGATACGTAACCGATCTGGCTTTGTAGTTCGTTAAGAACAATCATCGTTGAACCAGCGATTTTTTTGTTATCTGCGATAATCTGGTCGATGAGTTTCCTCTGTTTTGGATTTGTCAGAGGATCGTTTTCCGGGAGTTTCCCATTAATGTTATTCATTGTGGCTCCGATATTGTATTTATAAATTCCTGCGTAATTCTAACACGACTTGTGAAAAAATGCACTATTATGTTAACAGCAATAACGAACACATGAGTTTTGTAAGGAAGTATTTAGCAGTTCCAAGCCTGTCTCTAAAAACGTGCGTGCATCCAGCTCCCA
>JAIOTF010000052.1 GCA_021107195.1 Anaerolineaceae bacterium
GTATCGCCTGCGGTTGGTGGGGGTTCTTTCGACCTCGATCAAACCTGCTTCCTCCCACCTGCGGAGAGTAGCAGGGTGAACTCCCAATATCTCGGCCGCCTTACCAATTCCAACTTTCATGCTCTAATTATATCATATTTGCTAATGATAGTGCATATCTACATATATTTTAGTTACTAGTTACTACCCCTGACAAATGCAGAACGCCAGGCAATCGGCATTGAAGATAACTTGGTACGCTATGCCCTGGGAATCGAAGATGCAGAAGATTTGATCGCAGACCTCGAACAAGCACTCTTGCGACAGTAATACGATAACGGTTGAAATAATTTTATCCACAAGCATGGTTAATTTCACAACTTTTACCTGCAAGTGTTATTGCACCAGAAGACCCTCTTTATAAACGGTGATACGTTCAGGAGCTTGTAAAACTGTAATATCGGTCAGCGGATCTCCATCTACTAGCAGAAAATCAGCCAGCTTGCCCGCTTCCAGGGTACCCACCTCATCACCCAAAAGACAGCATTCGGCGGCGTTCCTGGTGCCAGCAATGATGGCTTCCATTGTTGAAAGGCCTCCCATATCCATCATTAGTGACAACTCGGCGGCATTGCTGCCATGCATGTCAGCGATGAAAGCATCGGTGCCCAGAGCCACTTTGACACCAGCCTCGCAGGCCCGGCGGAAGCAACCTTGCCCTTCTTTTGCCAGCCGCTCTTCCTTCCGTTTAGATACTGCGCTGAGGCCCGCTGTATCCCCCTTTTCTGACAAAATCCTGGTTATATGCAGCGTCGGCACCAAAAAGATTCCCTTAGCCAAAAATAGATCGATGGCTTCCTGATCGAGTACGTTTCCATGCTCGATGGAGGTAACCCCGGCGCGCAGAGCGTTCTTGATGCCTGCGTTACCTTCGGCATGAGCCATCACTCCGGCGCCGCACCGGTGGGCTTCTTCGATGATCACAGCCAGTTCGTCGGGAGACCATTCGGCGGTAAAGGGTGATCCCTGAGGAGCGACGACCCCGCCAGTGGCAAATATCTTGACAAAATCCACGCCCCTGCGGAGCACTTTGCGTACCGTCTTGCGCACACCTTCGACGCCATCACAGACACGCCAAGTATCTTCGTTTATAATCTGCGCTCCAGAGGGGAATCTCAATTCCATCAGTCCACCGGTCTGGCCAATACAGCCGGAGACTACCAGCCGTGGCCCGGAAATAAGCCCCATCTCAAGCGCTTGGCGGATTCCAGCGTCGGCGCCACCCGCGTCTCGGACAGTGGTGAATCCGGCTCGCAAGGTGCGTTTGAGATTCTTGGCAGCCTGGAAGTAGGAGACGGCTTTGGGCGTGAATAGATTCTGCTCCAACGAAGCCGAAGTTGACATGATATGGACATGGGTGTCAATCAACCCTGGCATAAGAGTCTTTTCTGAAGCATCTGTGATTTCTGCTCCCTCAGGTATTTTGATATGTGTTGCTGAGCCTACGGCATGAATTGTTTTCCCCTCGACCAGCATGACGGCAGCCTCAATTGGATCACCACCACACCCATCAATAAGTCGTCCTGCTTTGATAGCGTGAACCATTCTTTTTCTCCTCTATATTAGGTGGGTCTTTGACAGATAAATGCTAGATAAAAGGATCAAAGAGCCTATGCTCCTGGTTCATGCAAAAAGCAGGAAAAGCATAAACTCTCACCCAAAGTAATTATACTGCGTTCAGAATTGAGTATGCAAAAATTATCTACTGGCAGACGGGAATACTCCGCGAACCTCGGGTGAGATTCGTGTTTGGGAGGGGGAGCAAGCCGAAATCCACGCGCGAGGCGGCAATTTATCCAGAAGAATACCCGCATTGATGCACTGTAAGTAGAGATGTGACATTTATCCTTGTTTTATGAGGGGAAAAATTATATACTATGACAGCGGTGTCAAGCTGTGTATTTTCAGGAGGTTTCCTTGTCTCCCATAACAATAAGGGATGTTGCAAAAAGAGCAGAGGTTTCGATTAAAACAGTTTCACGTGTGCTGAATCAGGAAGCATATGTGAAAGAAGAAACGCGTGCCAAAGTTGAAGATGTAATTCAGGAATTGAGATACGTTGCCAGTCTTTCGGCGAGGCGTTTGGCATCGGGGCAATCATTTACGATAGGTTTGATTGTCTATAACGCCAGTTGGCATTACCTGCACAATGTGCAAAAGGGGGTCATGGAGACAGCGCAAGCGCATGGATATAATGTATTATTGCATCCTTGCGACATCACAATTCCTCAAGAAATCCAAAAGGTTCTCGATTTAGTTCATCAGAGGCAAGTGGATGGGCTAATTTTCACGCCTCCAGCAGATAATGCCTCTGCGTTGATTGAAGAACTCAAAAATTTAGACGTTCCTTTTAATCGCCTGTCTCCCACCGATAGAAAAAGCCCCCTGCCCTATGTCGCTACAACAGATAAGCAAGGGGCTTTTGATATGACAAAGTATCTAATCGGTTTGGGTCATCAAAGAATAGGATTTGTATATGGACCAAAGGAACAGCGTGCACCTCATGATCGGTTTAGTGGGTATCGTCAGGCGATCAGTGAAGCAAATATTGGGTTTGAGGAAAATTTGATCGTTTATGGTGACGATCATTTCCAATCTGGGCTTCAAGCTGCTACAAGCTTACTTGCAGTGAATTCCCGTCCTTCTGCAATTTTCTGCAACAACGATGAAATGGCTGCCGGAGCCATTTCTGCGGTATTTGAATCTGGAATGCGTGTTCCTGAAGACGTGGCAATTGCAGGATTTGACAATACTCCTCTTGCAAAACAGATCTACCCCCCACTCACAACGATTGAACAACCAATCTTTCAGATGGCAGAGGTAGCGACAAAGCATTTGTTTAAGATCATCAATGGTGATGATCTGGAAAATCTACATGTGGAAATACCAACTAAACTTATAATTCGCAAATCAACTGGTTTTCAAAGATAACTTTTTGGCGCTCCCTCAAACGTTTTAGAATGCTGGATATCAATCACACACTTACCAGAAATTTATCCGGCAGGAGATTTTTTGATGAGTAAAACCAAAACACTCAAGATCATCCGAAATTTCACGCCAGACAAAATACTCTTCTCTCCAGGTGGCAAGTTCAAGCTCGCTCTGGTGCAGGTAGCCGCCCGCTTGCTGCCTGGACGCTTCGCCGTCTGGCTCTCGCTGCTATACGACGGGGAAATGCAGCGGCAAGTACAGATAAAATTCGGTCTCCGTTCGCTCATCCCCGGCAGCCGTGCCTACAACACTCCCCGCCTGCATCTGATCGTAGAGCGCAATGATTGGCTGACTCTGCAAGAGGACGCATTAGGGGCGATAACTCAAAGCCAGGATGATGCCTCGTCGGAGCAGACCAAGCCCAAATCAAGGATGTCTCTCAAACCTGTTTTTGGCTTGCTGCGCCGTCTCGACCGCGACATTGCCGATCTACGAGGTCGCATCCGCATCAACATTCTCGAACCCGATCACACCCGCACGCTGACTCTTGCCCTCAACGATGCCAACATCTGCCCAACAGGCAGTTTTCTCGATGTGGACATCCCCCGCCCGATACTCGACCGCATCCTGTCTGGTGAATTGGACCCGAGCAGTGCCCTCTTGCGTGACCGTATCCACATCAGCGGAGACACGGGTTTAGCAGCCCGGCTGATGAATGCCCTCAACCCGCTGTCAACCCCTCCTCCCAGCCTGCCCACACCCAATACTTACGTCAGCCTCAGTGACCATCCCCTCGACCAGGAAGAGATTAACTTTGACAACGTCTTTGATCTCTTTGGCATTCCTGCCCGCACGGCGGCTTGCGTGCTGCGGATAGACCTCCGCGAGCGACAGGGAAACAGCTTCATCTTCCACGCTCGCGGCTACGACGTTTACCGCAATCGGCGCATGGAGATGGATCACACCTACGTCACTGACGATGAGATGCCCTACACCAAGATGACCTGGCGACTCGACTTTTTGCGAGCCGATGCTTACCGCGTGCGCCTGGCTGTAGGCGATAGCGTTCCCGATAACTTCACGCCTATGATTGCAAGCGACATCAACGATCCAAAACTCGAAGTTACGCTGGAGGAGTACGCCAATTACTTCCTACTGTATACCAGCGCGCTGTCTCTCAAAATATACCGCCGCGATTTCCGCACCGAGGTTCTGGACGCTAACGGACGCAAGATAACCGAATCTGGCGGACGGCAAAAGACGCTCTTTTCGACGGTACTCGATTCCTTCCCCAGCGGCTTGATTCGAGACGACAAGAACGGGATGGACTTTGCGGTGGAGAATTTCACCCTCTCCCCCGACGAGGCAATCTACGGGTTTGGAGAGTGGTTCTCCACCCTGAACAAGCGCGGTCAGACGGTGGGTTTGTGGGCTATAGACGGGATGGGCAATACCAGCGGGCGCACCTACAAAAATATCCCCTTCTTTATGAGCACCGCCGGCTACGGTGTCTTTGTCAATCACGTTTTGCCGATGACCTTTTTCGTCGGCAGCCGCTCCTATGTCCACAACCTGCTCATGGCTGAGGGCGACAGCCTTGACTATTACTTTTTCTGCGGACCTTCGCTAAAAAAGATCACCAACGCCTACACCGACCTGACAGGTAAGTCGCCCGTGCCTCCCAAGTGGTCCTTTGGGTTGTGGGTATCGCGCATCAGCTATGACAGCCAGGATGAGGTGCAGGAGACGGCTCGCCGCCTGCGCGCCGAGAAATACCCCGCTGACGTAATCGGCGTGGACACCAACTGGTTCGATGGCGAATGGCAATGCGATTGGAAATTCGGGACGCGCTTCCCCAATCCAGAAGGAATGTTTAGCCAATTACGGGAGCAGAACTTACGCGTCTGTCTGTGGCAATGGCCCTACATCTGCGAACACCTGGACATTTTCGAGGAAGCGCAGGAAAAGGGTGTGCTGGCGGAGGGAGGCAATTTCGATATGCTGCTCTTTAAGGTACGCACCCTGATTGACTGACAAATCTTTTACGGGAGTGTTTCCCAAAACCTGAAATACAGGTTATCTTTTCTTTTATTTACCACAAATGAAAGGAAGATACGAATGAAAAAC
>JAIOTF010000337.1 GCA_021107195.1 Anaerolineaceae bacterium
AGTGGCAGCCCAAGCAGCGGCAGGAGAGCTTCCAGGGTGCGATTAAGGTATTCCTTAATCCCCGGTCTTTTTTCTGGCATGATTTTATGAATCCCTTTCTAAGATTGGATTGAAAATAGCGGGAGTTTGAGTGTGTTGAGACGCGTTGACAAACATGCCCCCGGAGAAACTGTGTTGCTTTACCAATATTGTCAGCATGTTCAAAATATTATACCTTGAAAATTCAAATAAAAACTCAGATTACTACTACTAGTATAAGAGAAAGTGATCTGCGGAAGCAAATATTTTTTCAGAAACATACATAAGTTATGTGATGTTTGTGTCAAATGTCATGATGTTCAAACATCTGTCAGAGCCTTCTGTATTTTATCCGCTGTGGCCGGCAAATGACAGATGCGCACCCCACTGGCATCGCGAATGGCGTTGAGGATGGCAGGCGCGGTGGGCACGATGGGTGCTTCGGAAAAACCTTTGGCTCCCTGCGGCCCCAGGGGATGCGGAATTTCGAGTAAGATGGGCGTGATTTCCGGTGCATCACTGGCTTTGGGCAGGCCGCATTTGCCGAGGTTGTTGGTCAGGTTCCAGCCGTTTTCCATCTGGAATTGCTCGGAGAGGGCGTAGCCCAGCCCTTGCAGGGTAGCGCCGTGTACCTGCCCGTTGACTACCCCTGGATTGAGCACTTTGCCAACGTCGGTTACCGAGATAACGTGCAGCACCTGGACATGGCCAGTTTTGATGTTCACAGCTGCAATGGCTGCCTGGGTGTTGAAGGTATAGCACCACATGGCGCGCCGTGATTGGAAGCCGGGCTGGCCGTACCGACTCATGCCGTTTGGGGGAAAGTCCACGGTGGGGCCGGCGCTGAAAAGCTGCTTGTTGTGGAAGTGTTCACCTAGAACTGCGAGGGGCAGGCTGCGTTGGCTGGGCGGGTGGTGGATGGCATTCCCTGCGAAGCGTAGTTGGGCGGGGTCAGCGTCCAGGATTTCGGCGGCTCGCCCAAAGAGATGGTTTTTCAATTGCTGGCAGGCTTTTGCCAGGGCAGTACCAGCCAGGAAGGTCATTTTGCAGGCGCGCGTGCCGCCGCTGGGCGGGGTCTTGGCAGTGTCGGGCAGGGTAACCTGCACTTGTGATACAGGAATGCCAAGTTCATTGGCGGCGATCTGCGCCAGTCCGGGGATGGCGCCCTGGCCGAGTTCGTGCTGGCTGGCGATGACGGTAGCCTGGCCGGTGGCATCCAGTTCAACGGCGGCAGCTTCTTCTTCTGGCACTGCATTGCCCAACCCGGCGTTCTTCATCCCGCTGGCGATGCCCACCCCGATGCGTATGTCTCCATGGGATTGGGGCAGGTTGAGGTCTTGCAGTGCCTGACGGGCAGCTTCCAGTGTTTGCGGCAGGGTGGCTGTGTTCTCGTCGAGTATCTGGTCGGTAGCGGTGGGCAGCCCCGGGCGCAAGGCGTTACGCAGGCGGATTTCAAAGGGATCGATACCCAGTTGGCGGGCAGCTTCGTCCACCATCTGCTCCATGGCGGTGGCGACCTGGTTGGTGCCAAATCCGCGCATCGCCCCGCCGGGATTGTTGTTGGTGTACCAGCACCAGCCGTCGATCCTGAACTGCGGTAGGAAGTATGGCCCGCTGGCAAAGGCGGTCATGCTTTTGATCACATCCGGTCCCTGGGTTTGGTAGGGGCCAGTATCGGTGTGAATTTCGGCTTGCAGGGCCAGGAGTTTTCCCTCGGCATCCAGGCCGAGTTTATAGAGCATGCGGGCGGGGTGGCGTTTGACATGCATGCGCAGGGATTCGGAGCGCTCGAGGACGATTTGCACCGGACGCTGCAGGCGGAGGGCGCCCAGGGCAAGCAGGGGCTGAAATGTGAGGCTGTCCTTGCCGCCAAACGAGCCGCCCATGGGGGGCTGGATGACGCGTACTTTGTCGGGCGGCAGAGCAAGGATCTCGCAGATCTGCCGGTGGTCGCTAAAAGCGTCCTGTGAGGCCATTTTGACGATGATACTGCCGTCCGGGGCGGGGTAAGCCAGTCCGGCTTCGGGTTCGAGAAAACCCTGGGCGATGATGGGCGTGCTGAAATCCTCTTCGAGGACGAGGGCGCAGTCTTCCCACACATCTTCCGGGTTGCCCCGTTCCAGATGCGCGTGTTTGGCCAGATTCCCGCCCTCATGGATTTCGGGTGTTGTGGTTTGCATCTCAAAGACACCCGGCAGGGGGCTGTATTCGATGAGGATGCTCTCGACAGCGGCTTGGGCGGCTTCGACGGTTTCGGCAAAGACGACGGCCAGCGCATCTCCGATGAAGTTGACCCTGTTTTCGGCCAGTGCCGGCTGGTCTTTGCCTTTGCCGGAGAACCTGGCGCCGGGAATGTCTTTTGCAGTAAGTACAAGGGCGACCCCGGGCATGGATTGGGCAGCGCTTGTGTCAATGCTGATGATTTCGGCCCGCGGATGCGCAGCCCACAGTATCTTGCCATGCAGCATGCCTTCGAGGCTTTGGTCAGCGGCATATTGGGTTGTGCCGCTCACCCGTTCAAGGGCATCCTGCACGAGAAGGGTGCCGCTCACTTTTGCTTCCGGCTCCGGCGGCGGGCAGTGCTGGATGCCGTTTGCCAGCATATCGGCGGCAGCCTGAATGGCTTTGAGAATATTCACGTACCCCGTGCAGCGGCAGAGATTATGCGCCAGGGCTTTTTTGATCTCATCCGGTGTAGGGGCGGGGTTGTCATCCAGCAGGGCTTTGGCGGACATGATCATGCCGGGGGTGCAAAAGCCGCATTGCACGGCGCCATATTCAATGAAGGTGCGCTGCAACGGATGAAGCTGGCCGTCTTTTGCCAGCCCTTCGATGGTTTCCACCGTGCCGTGGTTGACATGGGCCAGCTTGACCTGGCAGGAACGGCGCGCCCGACCGTTGAGGATCACTGTGCAAGCGCCGCAGTGGCCGGTGTCGCAGCCACTTTTGACCCCGGTCAGGCTGAGATCATCCCGCAGGAACTGTAAAAGGGTTTGTTCTGGCCGGGCCTGTGTATGGTGAATTTGACCGTTGACGGTGATCTCGATGGGTATCAGTCCTGACATGGGTTCTCCTCATTTGGGCGGATAATAACTGTGTTTATGATAGCACGGTCTTTATTATGATGCTGGTGGGAGTGAGGCCCCATTAACCGTAGAATCTTTGGCGCGTCAGGACCATCATCATTTCTTTCGCAGCGGCACAACGTTCAAAGCTTTGTTGGAGCACGCTGTGCGCCGCTGCGGTTAATGGCACGATTCGATCATCGGTATTCTATCTGACCAACCTTGAAAAGGGTTGAATTGGTCAAGGCAGTGGTAGATCTTTGGGAATAATCTTGCTGGCGGTGACGAAT
>JAIOTF010000104.1 GCA_021107195.1 Anaerolineaceae bacterium
AAATATGATAAGCACTTTCAAAAGATAAGAAAAATAAGTGCATATTAAAATCTGCAATTTGATCTTCAATATTTGCTTCACCGAATGCCGTACTGTATGAAAATTGTAAGCCCGGGATATAATCAGGTACCGGGCGTATTGTAAGTCTGCCTTCTATGGTTTTATTGTTATTAAATTCATAATGGCGCAGAGCGAAGCGGCGCGCTATTCCCTGTCGAGTGCATCCGATTGTTCGATCTCCCGGTCTCCAAGTTCCTTTTCAAAAAAGTCGGTGATCTGCTCCTCCGGTAGACCCAAGATCACCTCGGCCTTTTTCCTGATGCGTTGTCCGCGGTCACGCAACATCTTCTCGAAATTTCCAGGCTCCAAGTCTTTCCACGTCAGCAAGCGTTCTTCCAAGTCCCGATCAGTATAAGGAGGGAGTTTCTTGCCCGGATTCTTGAACCAAAGATGCGGGTCCTTATCGAGCTTGTTGAGGTTGTCGTGGCCACGCAGGAAGTGGAAGTTCGCGTAATGGTTCACGGTCTCGTATGGATACCCTGCTTTTTCCAGCTTAGAGCGTGGGAAGATGTGATCACGCTGAAGTTCCTCCGGATTCCTATCGAGGGTTATCCCGCCATGGGCAATGTTGAGAGCCAAGTCAAGGTGGCGACGAAGAAGGTCGTCTAGCGACTCAATCCCATAGTTGCGTTTGACAAGCTGCGTGAGCTGGCGCAACGGGAACCCATCGGCGCCTGAAACATGCTTCTTCGTAAAGCTTCCCATCCTCGCTTCGGCACCGCCAAAAATTCCGCTCATTATTGCCACGTAAACACCAATCACTACCCTCCTTCGATCCTCGTTGGACAACATTTCATTTTCTGAAAGATAGAGAACGAAAGGTAGGAGTGCGTTGTGACCGCCGCGGAAGAAACGCTCCGAGTAGATTCTACAGTTGTCCGTGAGGATGCATCCCAGCATCAGCCAAGCCCGACGAACCGATGGCATGTGCGATGGAAGGCTCTCGGCAAGCTCCTCGACTTGTTTTCTGTTCACGACCAAGCGGTCGAAACGGGTTTCCGCTCCTTCAGCCAACAGTAAGCTCTTCAGAACATCGTCACGGGTGAAACCAAATGGCTTGCTTGCGTTGATCTCGCGAACGAGATCCTGAAGCTCGGGTTGAATGTCATTCCACTTCAGGTCGAGAAGACTCATGAGGAGATCCGACTTGAGCAATACAAGACCCCCGGAATTTATGCGGACGAAAATTTCCAGCACTTCCTCAATGGGCGTTTGATTAGACGGATCTTCGTCAACGGTTATTACTTGAAGGGATTTGGAATTCCCCAGAATGGTGGCGCAACGGATGTAGATATCTGTGATCCGCTCCGTCTCCTCGGGAGTGAGTTTCAGCTCAAGGGCTTTCTTATGTGCCGAGGACGCAGCGTGTACGGGGTTGATACTGATCAGCGTCTGGATCGGCAAGAAATGGCGACGCCTTCCGTTTGGCTTCTCGCTCAACTCGATTGCCTGACTATGTGAGAGAAACCGGCCGTCGAAGTACTCATTACCTGGATCCTTGTCTTCCGAGTCTCCGCTCAAAACGTCAACGTAGAGCTGCTTGTGGTTGTAGGTGCCTTTGAAGGCGGCGTAGAGACTTGTCAGCCGTTGCTGACCATCCAGCACAAGATACTTGTTGGACCGCTCTTCCGATGTCTCGAACGTGAATACCTGCGGAACTTCAACATCGACATCTCTCGGTAGCCGACGAAATCTCTGTACAGTCTGCGTGCGCCAAAGCATCACTGCTCCGATAGGAAATCCCCGAAGTAAACTATCGATCAGGCGATAAATGCGATCTTCTTTCCACACAAAAGGACGCTGCATGGCAGGAAGAACAATTTCGTCATTTTCAATCTGTGTAAGCAAACCATAGAGGGTTGGGTCCAGCATTGCTTTTCTCCATCTTCATCTTTGATCGAACGCCTTGAGCTAAGCTGCGCCAAACATAGCGGCGATAACCTACTGTTTACCAACGAACTACACCGGATTGAAAAAACACAAAAACCAGTACGCGTTTGGCGTCAGACTTGAGCGATTTGTTATAATGCACTTATAGAATTATTTGCAAAATAACCCTTCTCTGATGCTTTCTTTATTAACTCTGTAAATATATCCAAATCAATATTTGGAGCCCATTGGCCATATTTAAGAACTGTTTTGCCAGGCTCTTTGACAAGATGCCAATAAGGTAACCAAACTGATAATTCTGAGTTAAACTCTAAAAACACTAAGAAAGGGAAAAACTCAACCGTATTATTATTCTCTTTCCAAATTCTTTTAGAGTTCTTTTCTGGTAAAAAAACATCTCGAACTATTGATTCACTTTTTCCTACACCTAAACCAAAATCAAAAGTAAGATAGAATTTTAGCTTTGCATCACAATGTTGACAGGCCTTAATTTTACCTTTTGAAAAATCGAGTAATGAATAAAATAATCTTTGATCAGAATCAAAACTCTTTAGGCAATCAGGGCATTTATAGTGTTGAAGAGTTGCCATTATTAATTTTCCTATTCAAACTCAATTTTACTGTTCTCAATATTATTTACAAATTCTAAAACTGAAATGAATGCTTTACCTGATTTTGAATTTTTATTCCAGATTGTTTCTTTGTATTTCGAAGGTTGGTTTGAGCTATAATCTCTTTTTCTTTTTTTAACACTACTAATTTCATTCCTATCAAACCATTTACTCGAAATATAAGCAATACTACCATTTGTAGTTTCTGTAACAAATACGCTTATACCAAGTG
>JAIOTF010000122.1 GCA_021107195.1 Anaerolineaceae bacterium
GTAGTATGCACTGTTCAGGTACCACTCCAGCACCTGGGCACGCCCGAAGCGTTTGACAAGCTGGGCCGCCAGCAGGCGCATGCGCAGGCTGCGCCGCAGACCGGGCGCTTCATTTTCCAGCAGCAGATCATTAACCAATTTTTCAGCGAGGGTCTCGGGTTGGGGGGCGGTCAGGCTGCGCCATTGAAAGCCCGGGTGCTGCCAGAAACGAGGGTCATTCAGCGCGATGGTGGACTGGACGAAGATTGGTGAAAACGATTCCTCTTGCTGGGGGTCAATGGTGAGCCAGGTGTGGGGGATACCGGGATTTTCGAGTGTAAGCAGCAGGGTTTCGCCACTGCGATCATAGAGCTGGGTGGGTTGTTGCAAAAGCCCGTTCTGACGGTCGAGCAGCTCTGGCAGCAGGTCCAGCGAGGGGAGGTCGGTTGTCAATTGGGCATAGGTGATCCCTGCCCAGAGCAAACCCACGGCCAGCAGCAACCCGGCAGTTGCTCCCAGCCCCAGGGCAATATGGCTGAAGCGTTTTTGGGCGCTTTTGCGCTGGGCAGAAGCTTGCCGTCGGCGGCGTTGGATGAGGAGGGTCAGGTCAAGCAGGCGCATGGCAAGGATAGGGGATCATCACGGCCTGGGTGTTGACGATGGCCGGGGAGTGGGGGTGCGCGTGAGAGTGCGTGTACGGGTGGGGGTGATAGTCCTGGTCAAGGTAGGCGTGCGGGTGAAGGTAGCGACCCGGTTGAGGCGTTCTTCAGCCACTTTTTTCCATTCTTTGGGGTAGCTCTCTTCAGGCAGCTTGAGCAGGTTGCTCCAGTTCTTGCGGGCAACATTCGTCATACCGTCAAGGTTTTCGAGGGCCTGTGCGCGCCAGTAATAGATTTGCGCCCAGTCTTCATCGCTTTCGGCGTAAGCTTCGCACTCGCTGAACTTTTGGTAGGCGTTGCCGTCGTCCTCCAGCAGGAGGTACGCCTGACCGAGGGTCATATTGGCCACGAAGGAATGTTTGTCAAGGCCGATCGATCTCAGCAGGTCTGATTTGGCTTTTTCAATTTCATCGCGTTCAAAATAGATCAGGCCGCGTTGCAAATAGGCCGTTGGTTGTTTGTTATCCAGCTTGATTGCTTTCGTATAGGCATCAAGCGCCAGGGATTGCTGGCCACGGGTTTCGTAGGCCAGGCCGAGCCAGGTGTAGGCTTCGCCATCATATTTTTCGTGTGCCAGGTAGATGGTCAGGATGTCGAGTGCTTCGCCGATTTCTCCGGCAGCCAGGTATGCTTGCCCCAGAACGCGGTAACTGTTCAAATGCGTTGGGTCGAGTTCGTTAGCCAGCAGAGCGTTCTTCAGGGCCTGCTCAGGTTCTTCCAGCAAGAGCAAGGCCTGGGCGCGATAGAGCGGCAGGAAGGGAGATTCAAGTCCGACGTCTTGTGCCTCATCCACATATTCCAGGGCGGCTTCGCCGTTATTCTGGTTCAGTGAGAGGAGAGCCAGTTCCAGATAGGCTTCCAGTATCTGTGGGTCGTTCTTGATGGCTAGCTTGAAATTATCGCGGGCACTTTCCCATTGATCCATCTCATACAGATAGGTTTTTCCCAGCCCCAGGAAGGCCGGCGCAAAATTACTGTCGCGGTTCAAAGCCTGGTTATAGGATTTGATCGCCTGTAAATCGTATTCCTTGTGGCGGTAGGCTTCACCGGTGTAATAGTAGATGTCGGGGGAATCGGGTTCCACGTCGGCTGCTTGCTCCATATAGGTTATTACATCATCCCATTCTTCCTTCTCAAAAGCCCGCATGCCGGCTTTAAAGGCTTCGGTGCGGGGATGGGGGGTGTTGACATACAGCGGCGTGGGGGTGAAGGTTTCTTCGAGCAGCATCCACAAGGGGGTTGGACCTGCCTCTGTGGGGGTCAGCACGGTGGGTGTGGCGGCCAGGGTTTGCTGCAGGGCGGCCGGCGGACGGAATGTGGAGAGGATGATCGGGGTAGATGTGGCCTGCCGGGTAATGCGCAGCGATGGGGCAAAGATGCCGAGTGAGACCAGTGCCAGCACCAGGATCGTTGCTCCCAGGCCGATCAGGACGCGCTTCGCAGTGAAGAAATCTTTCAGGCTGGGCGGTTTAAAACGGGTCAGGTATTCTTTTCGCAGATCTTTCTGCCAGTCACGGACTAGTTTTTTGGGTGGGATGACCATCTGTTCATCAATGGGTAGTTCGCCCAGGATGATCAGACCTTTCTTCGTTTCCTTGTTCTCGGGGTCGATCTTGTAGGCCTGCTTCAGGCAGTATTTGCGTTCGCGCACAGAATCGACTACCGCACTCATCCACAGCCAGTACTCGGCTTTGCGGGGATTTCTTTTGATGAGGCGGGTGAGTAGATCGCGGGCGCGTGATAGATCGTCCGCCTGAATGGCCGTCATGGCTTCCTGAAAGATATTCTCTTCGATGGTCACGCTTTGAGTTTAGCACAGCATGAAATAGTCGGCAAGTCTGGCGGGACTTACAAGCGCAGGCTGAGCTTGTCGATACTATACCCGAATGGGTAAGCCGGAGCGGGTTTAATAGCACCCCTCCCCAGCCTTCCTAAATTTGCGGTAGTTTGCAAATCAGGGAAGGCGCCAGGTGATAACGCAGCCTTGTCTGCGGGTATAATTTGAGTATGATGGCAAGAAAAATCCTACTTGGTCTGACCTTATTCAGCCTGATTTTGGCAGGCTGCACACCGGCCGCGGCGGAAGAATCGCAGCCTGCGCTGGAGCAAACGCCTCCCCTGACCGTGTATGCCACCCGGACTGAGTCGGCGCCGCTCGTGCAGGAGAGCCAACCTACACCCACGCCTCTGCCTTCCCCCACGCCGACACCGCGCACGCATACTGTTGCTAAAGGGGAGGACCTGGGGGGAATTGCATTTTTGTATGGCACCACGGTACCGGCTTTACTGGCCGCCAATCCAGAGGTAGACCCGTACCTGATGAGCGTTGGAACGGTGCTGATCATTCCAAATGCAGATGAAGACGAAGCCCTGGCGGCCAGCCTGGCAGCCACGCCTGTGCCGGTGGACGTGCTCCCGCCAGATTGCTGGCCTATGCAGGACGGCGGAATGTGGTGTTTTGCGCTGGTACGTAATCCGCTGGACACGGCAGTGGAGAGTGTTTCGGTTTTAATCAGCATGGCCGCTTCGGATGAAAATGAGGCTGTTTCCTGGAAAACCGCTCCTCTGTTGAATGTGATCCCGGCGGGGGCAGCACTCCCGGCGGGGACGTATTTTTCGCCACCTGTGCCTGACCGGCCAGGGGTGAGTGCTCAGTTGGTGGCCGCTTTACCTGCCGCAGAACTGGACGACCGCTACCTGCCAGTGCAGTTGGATGTAGAATCGATCGAGATCACTGACGATGGCAGTGCTGCCCGTGTGCAGGGCAGTTTGCGGTTGGAGCAGGATGAGGCTTCAGACGTTGTGGTGTGGGTAGCGTTGACTGCCAAAAATTCTGCTGGTCAGGTGATTGGCTGGCGGCGGTGGCAAGGCCGGTTGACCCTGGGCGGCGGCGAAACAGCAGCGTTTGTTGCAGAAGTTTATGCAGTGGGGGGTAAAAAAATTGCCAGCGTAGAAACGCTGGCAGAAGCGAGACCCTGAAATTTGAGGGGATCAATTCAGGTCCCAGATGAGGTAGGATTCGAATTGACATACCGGCTGCCCTGCATTTGCTGCCAGGCAGACCTGGTAGGTGATCATGTCACCGTGTTTGGTGCCCGGCAATGGTGAGATGGATATCGTGGTGGTGCCACTTTCATCCGTGGGAGGGGACTGGTATGTTTGCTGGATGCCGGTGGGGGTGGTCAGTGTGGCGACAACCTCAATACCGGCGACAGGCTGGCTGTTGCTTCGTTGGAAGACTGCCACTCTCAGAACTTGATTGTCTGTGCTGCCAGGTTGGGGTAATAGTTCGCTGACCAGCAGTTGCAGGGGCTGGCTCACTGCGATTTGCCCGGCGGGTTGCAAGGACGGGTTGATTTGTTCCAGATAGAATTTACCCAGCGGCGTGATACGAACTTCTTGTCCCTCTGGCACGCCGAGAAGATAATCCAGGCAATAATTGGCAAAGCATTGTCGACCCCAAATCTCTTTCTGCTCCGGGATATCAAAGGGGTCTGATATGGGCTGACCGGAGTATGTCGTTCCGCCGTGCATCAGGATGAATTCATCAAATATAACCGGCACGTGGTATCCCATTTCACCTTCGGTTTGATAGAAGATCATGTTGTGTTGGCGATCATACAGTTGGAAGCCTGGTGATTCGCTGTGCATTCCAAGTGTGATCGGCAGCGGGCGAAAACGGATGATTTCGGGCTGGTCCTGAGTGACGTACACGGCAACTGTTTCATACACTTGCTCGATGTTCCCATCCGGGGCGGTAAAGGTTTGTGAAATCGGCTTGCCGAAAATTTGCGTTCCACCCAGCCGGTCAATACCGTTTCTGAAAACCATGGCTGGTTCAGTGGCCGTGTTTGGAGCTGCTAAAGTGGGTTGTTGTTGTCTGTCACCATTGCAGGTTTTACACGTATAGCGCCCATAGGGTAATAATTCAACGCGGGCATCAGGATCATCCAGACGGATGTAAAAACCGGCATTTTGGAAGTGCTGCTCGATGCAATTGGATTCTTGATTATAAATAACATTGCTTAGCGGTGGGCCAACCTGGCTCTTGCCACGCAGGTCATTGTAGACGACCATGAAGGCAGGATAGATACGATAGCCATCAATGATGAAGGGACTGCTCGTTTCCACCGTATCATTCGGCGGCTCGGCCACACCTAATTTACTTCCGAGCGGGGCCAGATAAAAACGTTTGGCGGGATCAGTTTCTACTGGATTCATGCACAACAGTGCATTGGTTGTGTACTGGCAGGTGGAACCATCGAACTCAAAGTCCAAAGAAATCGCTGGTCCGAGATACCGTTCGCCGTTTAAGTCTGCATAAAATTCCCGCAGCATTGGCGTAATAGTGTAATTGTAGGTTTCAAGGGATGAATCAGATGCAGGTACAGGCATATTGCACCCCTGTAACATTAAAGAGGTGAACATGATGAATAGGATATGCAGGAAGTATTTTTTGTTAATGGTACACCGCGCAAATTCATGCCATTGGAACATGGATTGTGTTCCCCTACAGGTTGCTACCATACATTTGAATCCTCAATCATTATACATAAATACTCCAAAATATTCAAATTAAATCGTCTGTGGAATACGATGAACCACCTGGATTTTATCCTGCAAGCGGTTCTTTTGAGATTGGGTGGATCAAATGGGGTGGCAGGCTGCGACATCATCGGGAATGACCTGTAAGGAAGGGTTACCCTTGAGAAGGAGAGGATTATAGGTCAGATCTTTCAACAGGCGTCAATGGTACAATCACTTCATTGGCAGAGGTATGCTTCGCCAATTTCCGGGAAGGTAAGAAAAAAGAAATGCGAATTTTGGTCACAGGCTCTACCGGATTTATTGGGTCACATTTGTGTCGTGCTTTGCTGGCGCAAGGTGAAACGGTACGCGCCTTCCGCCGCTCCAGCAGCACGCTGCGGCTGCTGGACGGGCTGCCATTGGAACACGCCCTTGGCGACCTGACAGAGCCCGAATCGGTGGAAGCTGCCATGCAGGACGTGGATGCGGTGTATCACGTTGCCGGGGTTACGAGCAATCGCGGCAGCGCGGGACGGATGTATACGGTCATGGTGGAAGGCACGCGCACCGTCTTGCAGGCCGCCTTGAATGCCGGCGTGCAGCGGTTGGTGTATACCAGCTGCGTTACATCGTTAGGGGTACCGGAGACGGCGCCTGCCCGGCGCACTCAACCCGTGCTGCTCAACGAAAACCACACCTGGAATTTTCGGGGTGACCGCTGGCCGATCGGGTATACAAAATACCTGGCTGAACTGGAAGTGCAGAAAGCTGTTGCCCAGGGGCTGGACGTGGTCACAGTTAATCCCGGTTTTGTGGTGGGGGCCCAGGACATCTATCGCCAAACGAATGCATTGGTATTGCAGATTGCGCAGCAGAAGCTGCCTTTCCTTATCTCCGGAGGATTCAATTTCGTTCACGTGATGGATGTGGTCGAGGGACATCTGGCCGCGATGCAGTCCGGGAGGAGCGGAGAACGGTATATCCTCGGTGGCACAAATCTTTCCTATGTTGCCTTTGCGCGAATGGTGGCGGAGATCGCCGGAGTAAAACCGCCAGTCCTGGTTTTACCGGCCGGTGTGGCACGACGTCTGGTCAGACCGCTCACCCTCTTGCAGCGTTTCATCAGTTTTCCGGTGGGTGTGGAAACCTTGTACGTTGCCGGACAACTGTTCTTTTACGACAACCGCAAGGCGCGCACCGAATTGGGGGTGAGTGTGGCTCGCCCGATTGAAACCGCGATCAGGGAAGCATTGGCTTGGTATCGTCAGGATGAGCAGCCTTCGCTGGTCACAGGCGAGGAACAAGGACCAGGCGAATCGCCGGAAAATGCTGTTGAGGAGTGAGGTGTTTTCCGGCTTTTGGTAAATCCTGTTTTTCATCAGGCAAGAACAAATTTGATGATTGATAAAAAACTTCCGCATGATCCGTTACAGGAATGCGGAAGTTTTATTTGTTGCGAATTTGTCTGCTAGACCTTGTCTGCTAGACCTTGTCTGCTAGACCTTGTCTGCTAGACCTTGTCTGCTAGACCTTGTCTGCTAGACTTTGTCTGCTAGACGACGATCGATGCCCGGCCGTACAACTGTTCGCGGATCTGGAGGATCTGGCGGCGCATTCTGTCGTCTCGCTCGATGA
>JAIOTF010000031.1 GCA_021107195.1 Anaerolineaceae bacterium
GGGTGCACTTATGTAGCGCGCAATACCCAAAGAGAGAAGGCCGGCGAGTGCAATAAAAATCGATATAACCAAAGTCATATTGTTGGCTTGTTGAGCCAATTGTTGTGAAGCAAAGGTTTCGTCTAGGACATAGACCAGGTACCAGGGAACATTGTCCAGGCGTATAACATAGCCGATTTCTTTATTCGTATTTTGATCAGGGTTTACATCGGCAGAGAAGTATGGCGAAGTTTTGTAATCGTCAATAACCTGTTCAATGACACGGTTAAAAAATGGGTCTTCTGGGCGATAAGAAACGGGAATGCGATTTTCATGTTGAAGTTTAGACAGCATAAAGCTTGAAAGAGGTTTGATCGGTCTATAATTTGCATCCGGGTGTAAATTATCTACAACGCGGATACCAAATTCGTCGATAAGCAATGGGAAGCTTTGATCGCCAAATTCCATGGCACTGGTTTGCAAAAGGCTTTTGAAAACATCTGCGCTGTATCGCATTCTGATGACGCCTATGATTTCTTCTGATTTGTTTTTGATTGGTGCAGAGAAGATGATTTCTGAAGAATCGAGAGGATAAAGCAAGAAATTGATAGAAGAGATATAAGCTTCTCCCAATTGATATGAAATTCGGAAGTAATCCTGATCTGCTTCGAATGCGCCCGTAACAGGTGAATAGCTGTCGTAAACTACAAGTCCATTTGCATCAATAACCCCATAGGATTTGAGAAATTTTTGTTCGGAGGACTGTGAAAGCGTTTCAATGGTGTCGGCCAGTTCTTCTAGTTGTGGACTTCCATTACGTTTTGAAATCGGCAATTCCAAGAAATCTCCGAAAATTGTAAGGGTTGATTGTTGGTTTAAATTTTTTAAGTTTGAATCGATGAAAGCATTAATTTTTTCGGCTTCGTTGTTGGCTGCAAGCTCGACGTAATTTTTACTCTTTTCCTCGAGGAGGTTCTGTTGGAAAGAGAAGGCAAACCCAGACATCGCAAGTAAGGGAACGAGCGAAATTGTGATCGAGATGAAAAATATCTTCATCCTCAACAGTCTTGCAATTTGCCCGGTGATAATGAAACGAGTAAAAATAACTGCTTCCGCAATAAGGATTCCAGACCAGAAGAGTGTGAATATCAAGGAATTGCTTTGTGCAAACGGGGAAAAAACGCCAGCGAGGATAACGGCCAGACCGCTAAAAAGACTAAGTAATACAAATAGAGTGGCTCTAGGGCCTGAAAAGAAATAATTGCCGATCAGGAGGATTGTGAGAAAAGCGATTGAACCGAGAACGGGTATGGCGCCGTTTGTGGTAAAGGCAGCTATCATGAGAGCAAATTGAATACATCCGATCAGAAGAGAGATTCTGGCAAAATACTTCTCTTTGAGAAATCCGGCATTGATGATCAACCCAAAACTGCCAGTCAGCAGGAACACTAAACCAGCAATACCAATTGATCGTCTAAATTCTTCTGAATTATCCAGAAAGCCAAGGCTTGCGAGGTATAAGATACCTGCAAAGAAGATCGTAATAGAAATAACCAGAGCCGTGCGGGCAACAGCCTTTTCTGGTTTCTGACTTTCAGGTTGAGGAGCCTGAAGAGGTGGTAGTGGCTGGGTAAAAATATTTTTTGTAGCTGATTGCGTCATAGTGCTCTCCGACTATTTGTCGTGGGTGGGCAGTAATTGGACGATGACTTCGGCTGCGCCCAGGGATCGGCCAATCTCCGATGCAGCAGTCTTCAGAATATTGTCAATGTTTGAGGATGATCGAATTTTTGCGGTTACGTCGGTAATCAGACGATCTTGTTCTGCTGTGGATTGGATCTCTTGCATCAGTCTGGCGCGATCCAATGCCAGTGCAAGACGGTTGGAAATGTTTTCCAACATTTCAATTGTTTGCTCTGGCACAGTTTCTTCTTCAAATTCTATGCGTAAAGCACCCAGAATCACATTGTCACGGAGCTTTAATGGCAAGGATAATTCGGTACTTTTTAAGCCTCCGGGCAGTGATTTTGTAATGAGAACAGATTTTTTCTCGGAAATAGCTTTGATTTCTTCTTCTGCAAGGGGTGCCGCGTTACTGAACTCCCTGGTGGCTTTTGAAAGCGACAGGGACACGGTTTGATTTTCTGTATTTATGTATTGATTCCAGGAGCCCATGGTTGTTTGTGAATATCTGCTTTCCAGTTCTTCAACATTTTGCTGTAGCTGTTGAAGAATTTGAGCCTTGTTGATGGCAACGGCTAATTGGTCAGCGATCAGTTGCAGGATTTTGACATCATCCTGAGAGAATGCTATTTTTTTGGTGCTTTGTACATCGAGGGCACCAATTACTTCTCCGGCAACCCGCAAAGGCAGGGCCAGTTCAGAGCGGGTATCGGGAAGGATTGGGTTCTTGTAATGAAAAGCATCTTGTTGCACATCCTGGGCAATACGGGATTCTCCTCTGCTGACAGCGTGACCAACAATGCCCACTTCGCCAACACGCAAACGGTGATTTTGTGCGAGCATTTGCTGGCCGGCATCACCAGTTGCTGAGCGTAAAACGGCATATTCCTTATTAGTATCCAGCAGGAAAAGACCCGCATGATAAAAACCGAATTGATCTCTGATCAAATTAACTGCATTTGAGAGCAGAGCGTTGAGGTCTGAGAATTTTGAGATGTCATGCGCCAAAGAGCTGGCTGTTTCCAATTCAGCAGCGCGGCGATTAACAACCAGAGATTGCAGGTCAAAATCAGCTTGAAGTTTGTTGCGTTCAACTTCCAGTTCCCGATTGAATTGTTCCTGGTTTTTTAGTGCCTGCTGCGTTTGTGCAAGCAGCAGGAGAATTGAGCTAACGATTGCTGTTGTCAGCATCAGAAACACCAAATTGCCATTCAACCACTCGCTGAAATGGTACGAGTTTGCGAGGGCTTGAATACTGGGTCTGTTGATCCAACCAGAGGACATGGCAAGACCGACAAGGGTCATTGTAGCAATCGCTGCAAAACCCGTGATCAGGCTGCGGGAAAGATTTCTTTCTGAGGCTAAAATCGTGGCCATGATAATAAAGGCCATCATGGAGAGTCGCCCCTCTCCGCTCATGCCGGCTTCGAGCAGGTCGGTTACTGCAATCAGGAAAAACAATCCGGCGAAAAGACCAGATCGAACAGAATAGGGAATATCGCGGAAATAGGTTATGGATAAAATAGCAAGATAGGACAAACCATAGATGATGACAAGTCCCCAGTTTTGTTGTGCGGCATCACGAGCGATCAATAGTGGAACCAGGATTGTGGCGATCACTGAGGCGCCTAACAGCCCAGATTGCAAAATTCTTTCTCTTAAAACGGTGAAAACATCGTTTGTGTCAATGGCCCTTGGAGGATTTTGCGGGCTGATTTTTTGGAAGAAGCTCATTTGAGCACCTCGTTGCCGTTGTCACTCGTTTCAATTTGACTTTCAGGAGGAACCAGATGGACGGCAATTTCTGATACCGATGGCAATTGGCTCAATTCTCTTAACGCGGTTTGCAGCACGCCTTTGATATCAAAGGCATTGGAAAACTGCGTGGTGATTTCGTTGATCTTTTCTTCTTGAATTGCCTGACGCTGGGTTTCCCGCAATAGCCGTGCACTTTCAAGAGAGAGGGCAGTTTGTGCAGAGATGGCATCAATAAATTGCTGGTCTTCCTGTGACAAGCCATCTTCTGTGGTTTCCAAAACAATTTGGCCGACGTGTTGGTTGCGCAGGGTGATGGGTATGGTTTGCTGGTAAACGGGCTCGGTAGATTTTAATGCGAGCGGATTTTCAAATTCTGATGTCAGGGTACTCGACGCCTGCATGAATGATCCCCAGGATTCCTGCAAGTATTGTTGATTGAGCAATCGAATTTCATTTAAGTCTTCCTGGGTTTGTTGGAACAAGCGCGCATTTTCGAGGGCAACTGAAAGACTGTCTGCAACACCCTGGAAAATGAGGACATCGTCTTTATCGAAGGCATTTGGCTGGGCGGATTGAATTGTGATGGCGCCAATGGCATTTTCCCGGCTTATGATGGGTAATGCTAATTCTGAACGAGTTTCCGGTAACAGGGGATTGTCGAAGCGTACGGCTTCTTCACCTACGTCCAAAGCAATTTTTGCCATGCGGTTGCTGGTTGCCCAACCGATCATGGAGGTTCCGCCTACCTGCAATCTGTGGGCAGAAGAAACCATTTGCCGGCCTGCTTTTCCTGTGCCGGCTTTAAGGATTGCAAATTGGCCGGTCTCTTCGATGATGAAGATGCCTGCGTAATACAAGTCCATGCGCTCTTGTAATAAGTCGACAACTTTTTGAAACATGATTTCCTGATCGAGAATGGAGCTCAGGCTTCGGGAGATATCTGCAATGGCTCTTAACTGTTCCGCTCTTTTATCCAGGCGTTCTGTGCGTTCCTGAACCCGGAGAGCTAGTGAGTCTTTCTCGATTTGTATTTCATCCGTGAGAGACACCTGATGGGTTAGCCGGGTAAGCGCATTGTCTAATCCGCCAAAAAGTGTCACCGTTGTCATAGTTGATGCTGCGAGAGCAATCACCATCAGGAAGAATGTGCCCATCCACGAAGAAAGATCACGGACATTTGGCTCCTGGATTGGGATTGAACTTGGAATAATCCCTTTTGCAATACCAAAAGCCAGGCTAAGAAAGGCGGCGATGACAATGATCAGGGAAATAGCATTGCCTTTTGGCCCTAGTAAAGCGCCAGCGATGATTGTGAACACAATAAAAAAACCTATACCCGCACCGCTGATCCCCTGCAAGAGGAAGATGCCAAAACCAATTGCAAAAATCAGGATCAGTGCAGGAACAACCCTTGCTATGTATGGCAGTTTTCTCATGATCGTTAATGTAACAACAATCAAAGATAAGGCAGGAGCGAGGTATTTGCTGATGGGGCTAAGGAGCGGGACAATGCTGGTCGACGTCATGAATAACATACCTGTTATCATAAGCGACGCAGCAAGGAGAATAGTTTGAAGAATTCTCTCCTTCGCAATCTGTTGATCAGTTTCACCGATAAGGTGAGGTGGTATAGTGGATGGGAGAATGGATTTCAAGAAATTCATTGCTGCATCTCCTTGCTGGCATCGCCAATTGAGACGCTCTCAGAAGCGGTTTCCTGAGCAGGGGTGATTTCGATTCTGGCTCGCTGGGCACCTACGGCTTTGCATATTTCCGATACGGACGTTTGCAAAATACTTTGCATTTCAACTGTCTGACGTACTTTATTGGTGATTTCAAATAGTGCCCGTTGTCTACCTGCTTGATGGCGAAGCTGTGCTAACAGCTTGTTGTTGAACACAATGGCAGCAAGCATGTTGCCAAAATTAGCCATGATTTCAAGGTCGTTTTGGTTATATGCAGCCACCTCTTCGCTTTCGATGCACAGCAGGCCGAGGGGTTCTTCAGTGAATTGGAAAGGGATCAGCATGGCTGAGCGCGTTTCTTTGGAAAGCATTTCCGCGTTTTCTTGTGAATGCAGATCAATTTTCAGGATGGGTTTGAGGTCCGCGATGCATTCTCCGAGCAAGCCATCGCCTTTTTCAATGGTTCTACCTGCAAGGTTAATGCCAGTGAAACCGGCTGCCGCGCGGAATTCGAGCTGCTGCCTTGCATTCAAAAGGAAGATTGCGATATTGGAGTCTTGAAACATTGATCGCAAACCTGCTGCGGTCAAGCGGAGTGCTTCCTCCGGAGAGATGCTGGTTGCTGCTGTAGTTGTAATTTGGTTAAGTGCCCTGGTTTTATTAAGGTTTTCTTGCGTACTGGAAAACAATAAGGCATTGCTGGTGGCAGTTGCCAACTGGTCTGAGAGAATTTGGATGGTGTGTACAACCTCGGGAGAAAAGGCGTTTACTTCTTTGCTCTGCACATCGAGTGCGCCAATGACACGTTCACCAAGCTTGATGGGCACTACCATTTCTGCGCGTGTTTCAGGCAGTAGTGGATTGGGATAATAGTTGGGGTCTTCTGTAATGTCATCAATGACGACTGGAACGCCCAATTCTGTGGCTTGACCAACAAGAGACTTTGATCCCACAGCCAGTTTGTGACCTAGTTTGAGCATTTCGGCACCGATTTCACCAGCGGCTTGTTGTAGAACAGCATGTTCACCCAGCGGGTCGATCTGAAAAACCGAGGCGTGATAGTAACCAAATCTGTCGCGAACCAGGTTGACTGCCTTGTTCAAGATGTCCTGAACTGAAAGCACCCTGCTTGCTTCGCTTGCAATTTCAGCGGCGATTTCAAGCCTTTCGGCACGCTCTTGTGCCAGACGCTCAGTTTCTTTCAATGTATCAATATTTTGAGACAAACCAAGGAGACCATTCAGGTTTTGATCCTGGTCGTAGAGGGGAATGCGACTATTGAGTGACCAGTGGGGTGTGTCTTGATCGTCGTAATACTGGTCAACGATGCCCAAAGACGATTCACCAGTCTCCAGAGTTTGATGGTCAAGCTGGGCATTGACGAGGGGAACAGCTTGAGAAGACATGTCCCGGACGGATCGCCCAGTCAATTTTGAAGGATCATTTACGCCAAGCTGATCAGCGAATGAGTGGCTTACCCGCATGTATTTACCTTGCTGGTCCAGGAAATAAACTTGTTCCGGAATGTTCTCAAGAAGTGAATTCAGCAGATAACTTTCTTTGTCAAGCGCAACAAGTGCGTCTTGCATTCTTGTAAAGTTTTGGGCATTGCGGAGTGCGAGGGCTACATGAGGTGAAATTGCTGAGAGTAAGTTAAGGTCGTTTTCGGAAAAGCGATGCTCTTTTTGCATATCCTGAACAACAATCGCCCCAATAGCCTCATCGTCAATGAGCAAGGGAACACCAAGCCATGATTTTGAAGGATCGCCAAGATATTTTGCACCCATTTCTTCAAATCTTTGACGGGCGTTTTCATTCACCATAATGGGTTCTTTGTTCTTAATGAGCAAAGAGGTGATGCCTTCTCCAAAAAGAAATGGTTCAACGTGCAGCAATTCTCCGTTGTCAAATAAATAGGGGACATGGATTGAGTTGTTTTGGGTGTCGGTGGTGGCCACCAGGAATCCAACGTCGCTACCAATAGCGGTTATGATCTGTTGATGCAATACGCGATATAACGATTCAAGGTTGGTTTCTGCTGAGACAGCTTTGCTAACTCGCTGCAGTGTTGATAACTCCTCTAGCTGCCGGTTCAAGTGTTTAATCTCTTTGAACTGGCTTAAGGAGCGCCGGGTTGATTTTATAAGTTCATCGAAAGTGAGGAGATCGTTTCTTGTAAGTTGGTGAGGGGGTTGAGAACTTATGACAATAATTTTAGAAAGCTGGCCAATCTCGTAAATAGAAAAGAGAGCGGTAGATTGATATTCGTTTCTTGAGTAGAACGAGGCCAGATTTCTAAATTCAAGCGAATTTGAGAGGTCTTCAATATAAAGCACATCGTCTTGCGGAAGCTTGTCGGCAATGTTGTGAAGTGGTAATGCGATCCCCTCAAAGGAAGATTGTGCGTGTGGGGAGTAAGGATCATTGATTCCCAAGACAGACAGATGGTCTTTTTCAACGCTGTAGATACCGGTCAGAAAATGTGTTGAGGACAGGCCTGCCAACAAAAATTTGATGACTTCTTCCTCATTCTTGGCGAGGAGGATATCCTGACTGTACCGTTTCAGAGTGGAGGTTGCTTGTTTAGTTCCCAGGAGTTGATTTCTTTTTTCAGTATTTTCCAAAACTGTTGCAAATATTGCTGTAAAAAGGTCCAGAGCCGAAATGATGTTGGGGGGAATGCTTTCTTCCCGATCGGTACAAACGAGAAGGACAGCTTTTAATGTGGATTGAAAAATAAGTGGGAATCCAGCGCCTGACTTTGCGCCTGCAATGTGTTCATGCTCAAATGCTAATTCGGTTTGTAAATCGTTGATAACTCTGGATTGATGATTGCGTACAATCCAGCTCAGCAAAGGAGAAGTATCCAATGGAAACTGTACTTCTTCATTGTCTTTTCTTTGAGTTCCCGCAGAAAACATTTGACCATGAAGTATGTTTTCATCGTCAGTATTTTCTAGCAGGAGCAGGCCAACATCGAGGAATCCAAATTTATTTTTTACAGATTCTGTTATCAGTTCAGCTAATTCCGGGATTGTATTTTTCTCTACTGCGGCTTGTGAAATCTCAGTGATAGCGTTTAGAATTTCATGTGGTGGGAGGTCATTTGCCATGATGGGCATGTGTGTTTTCTCCTCAGCTCATTTCCCAAACCGATTCTCCTGCCAAAATGCGTTGAATCTGTTCAGGCAAGCGATCGGGGTCAATGGGTTTTCCCAGGAAGCCATTAAAGCCTTCTTTTTTGGCTTTTTCCATATATTCAAAACTTGCTTCTGCTGTAATTGCAACCACCGGGATATCTTTGAGGCTTGGTGATTCGCGGATTTTCTCGTGAGCATCAAATCCGTCTTCGTATGGCAACCGGATATCCATTAAGATCAGATCGAGATTGGGAAGCGTGTCAGCATATTCCACAACCTCATACCCTGAGGTCTTCCATACGCAATGGATAACAAGATAGCCAAGCAGCCGGGCGATCAAAACAAAATTGGAGACATTGTCTTCTACTACAAGTACAATATAATCGTTCTTTGGAATAATAATCCTTGGTATAAGAGATGGCCGTTTTGGCGCCGGGGTGGTTATTCAGCTGCATTCAAAAAACTTTCAATTTGTTCCACAAAAGTATCAACATCAATTGGTTTTTGGATGTAGCCATCACAACCGGCTTGCAGGGATTTTTCTCTGTCGCCTTTCATAACATTTGCGGTGATTGCTACAATCGGCATTGTTTCCATTCCCGGCATTGACTTGATTGTATGGGTCAGGGAATAGCCATCCATTTCAGGAATATTGATGTCCATCAGGATCAGACCAGGTTTGATTTCTGTAAGGATTTCCATTGTTTGGCTGGCGTTTTCAGCCTCATAGAGTGTATATCCCGAGGCTTGCAGGATTCTTTTAACCAGCAATCGGTTTTCCGGATTGTCTTCTACATGCAAGACGATTTTAGATTTGGGCATAAGCAAGTTCTTCCACATTTCGTTTGATTTGGTTCTGCCGACGTTATTATACTTGACTAGATTTTGGTTGTATTTAAGATATCAACCGTTGTTAAATTATGCAAGAATAGTGCCTTAAATGAAAATCTGATTAACCTATAAGATTATACAGCTTTTTGCCTTGAGATCTCGTGAATTTTCCCTAAATTCGATGAAAGATTTAAATAAAACCAGAGCAATCAGGGTGATATAATCTGAAATAAATTGACGACTTACCTGTAGAGATTTGTAGGAGAGAAATACTATGAGAGATGTTATGGAGAATATCTCAAATTGGCGGGAAGAAGGGAAGCAAATTGTGTTGGCAACTGTTGTCAAAGCGTATGGTTCTGCTTTGCGGCCAATTGGTTCCAAAATGGCTATTTCTTCTGCGGGTGATATTTCCGGATCCGTCAGCGGCGGCTGTGTTGAATCGGCAGTGTATGAAGAAGCTCAATCTGTACTGGCTAATAGTGAACCGAGGCTTGTTGAGTACGGTATTGCTGATGAAACGGCCTGGTCAGTTGGGTTGACGTGTGGTGGAACGATCGAGGTTTTCTTGGAATTATTGGATTAGGATACCAGGAGGATCGATGAAAAACATGTATGAAATTTTGATCAATGCATTGCAGGCAGATGAATTAATTGCCCAGGTCACCATTTTGAATGGTTCGAATGTTGGAGAAAAGCTGTTGCTTTGGCCGGATGGTCGGAAGTATGGTGGTTTGGGTTCGGAAAAGCTGGAAAAGCAAATCATAGAAAAGGCGAAAGAGTTATTCCAGCGACAAGAGACACGCAAGCTGGAATTTGAGCTGGATGAAGGGAGGATTTCAATATTTATTCAGGTGTATCCACCCTCGCCCCGGATGATTGTGGTTGGCGCAGTGCATATAGCAGTACCATTGACCGAGCTTGGAAAGACGATGGGATTTCGAACGATTGTGGTGGATGCAAGGTCGGCTTTTGCTACCCGCGAACGGTTCCCGCATGTGGATGAGATCATTGTTAAATGGCCGTCAGAAGCCTTGGAAGCACTGCATCCGGATGAAGGTACATATGTTGCTATTTTAAGTCATGATGCGAAATTTGATATTCCGGCACTGCAGGTACCGGTTCAAAGCAAGGCGAAGTACGTAGGCGTTTTGGCATCAAAGCACACATACAGCATTCTACATGAGGCGTTGAGAGAGAATGGTGTTTCGGAGGCCTTGTTGGGAAAAGTTCACACGCCAATTGGCATAAAGAAGTTAGGTTCACGAGGACCAGAGGGAATTGCTTTTTCTGTTATGGCGGAGATGATTGCAGAGATGCGGGGCGTTGAAATCACTTAAGAAAAAAACCGACTGGTGGATGGATTGCCAGTCGGTTGCAGCTTTAACAGTGTGCTAAATGCCAGACATCGTGCGGACGTCTAATATCTTCTCGACAAGAGGGGTTAAGATTTTAACGACCTCACCCTGTTCCAGCAAGTCGATTTTCATCGTGATTTCAGCGTTTTTGCTGGTTTCACCCAGAAATGTGCCGAGAGCAATAATATTACCGCCAGCGTCTGCGATCGCACGAGAAACACCAGCAAGCTGACCAGGCTCTTTTGGAAGCAGGAATGCAATTCTAATGCCTGCCTGACGTGCCCCAAACATTTCCAGGAAGACTTTGAATATATCTGTTTCTGTGATCACGCCGACTACTTTTTCGCCGCGCACAACGGGTAAACCAGAAATTTGTCCATCAGTCATTATCCGGGCCGCTTCTTCAACCGGCGTGTCCTCGGTGACTGTTGCGACACTCACTGACATAAATTCTTTGATTTTGAGTTTTCGCACCATTGTCTTCATTTCAAATTTTGATAGAGTGGTGGCGCTAGATGGAGAAGCTTTCAACAGGTCGCGCTCGGCGATAATACCGACCAGTTTGCCTTTGCGGTCAACGACGGGCAAACGGCGAACACGCTCAACGTGCATGAGGTCTAAGGCATCCTGCAAAGATGTTTCGGGAGAGATGGTAATTGCAGGCCTGGACATTCGTTTTTCGACTAACATTATTACACTCCTTAGAAAGGTAATGTACCTTGATCTAGAATCCATTTTACATCAGATTAGTAAAAAGTATATTAATGTGCGGGTATCACTTATGCTGAACGTGGCCGCATTGCAGATATTTGGTTTTCACCTATGAGAAAAGGCTATCGAAAGACCCTGGCAGTGTTATGGGCTTTTCATGAACGCAATAGCGTCAAATGCTACTTCACCAGCAGTTTCGCTCAGGACTTTCATTTTTACAGCCAGATTAACGATACTTCCATAAATATCCGGAATAGTCCAGGTGCCCAATGAAACCCATTGTCCGCCTTCTCGTCCACCGTGTTGGATAGTTATCGTTTCGTTACCAAGATCGGAGAGGAAAGGGGTGCCATTGACCAGCAGTTTGTATTCTGCTTCTGCTGTTCCTTGCAATTCCGGGATCCAAACAAATATTTCGTATTGCCCAACAGGAACTGAGTTGGACAGGGTCCAGGTTGCGGTGACATCATTATCCGGATTGACTACAAACTGGTAGCGATCACCCCAGGCCAGGCGGTCTGTATTGGTAAAGATTGGATCCTGCATTTCCAGGATTGCCTGGGTGTCATCTTCGATGAAGGTCATGCGATCTTGCGGAAATGGCCCGGCCATGGTGCTGCTGCTGGCAGGAAGTTCGATAATCAAAACCCGGTCAACAGCGACAATTGAGAATTCATCCCGGTCGTCCCATGAAGTTGAAATTGTAACTGTTCCAGTTGAATTAAATTCATAGGTGCCGATGCTGATCCATTGATCGCCTACCTGGGGAGGGTTGGTGATGCTGGATTTGTAGCGAGCGCGTGTTTGGCCCAATAAAGGCTGCAAAGGCACCTCATTCAGCGAAACTGTAAAATCAAGGAATCCGCCGGAGCTCGTGTTTGTATCCAGCACGAAAACTTCGTATTGCCCTTCAGCCAGGGGCATATCCATGCGCCAGGAGATCCAGCCCGATGCATAGGTGGCGTAGAAGGGTTCCAAGAACTCAACTCCCAATTGTTCACCAATAGCGGCTGATGAATACCAGAGCGGACTCTCGAATGCGGGGTTGACCTGTGTGCTATTGTCCTCGTTCAGGATGTAGGCGTTAACAGCAATTTCCGGAATTTCCGGATAGACGTCAAAGATTTCATTGACTTTATAGATTGAGGTTGGCGCCGACGTGGCGGTTGGTGCAGGAGTTGGTGTGATGGTTGGGGTGTTTGTGGGCGGTCTGGTCGGGATGGGGGTAAAGGTTGGGGTGATGGTTGGCGTTGCTGTCGGTTTTTCAGGAATCATTTTCGTGATATGAGGTTTGCTCACCCAAACCAAAATCAAGACAAGAATTATTACTATAATGCCCATGAAGCCATTAAAAATAATACCCAGTATTTCCCGGTTTTTGGATGAGGAATCGGAAGTTGGCGAAGGCGAAATTTTGGAGGGATTATTATCTGACAAGTGCTTTGCCTTTGAAGAAGTTAATTAGATCAATCTGTGCGCAGCGCAAAATCTAGTGCAGCTTCTGCGTGGATGGTTGTGGTATCAAAGAGGGGCAGATTGGTGTCTTCTTTGTTGATCAAGAGCGGAATTTCGGTGCACCCGAGGATGACACCTTGCGCTCCTTGTCCCTCCAGGGTCTGCGTTATCCCGAGGAATTTTTCTTTTGAAGCAGGGGAAATGATACCCTTTACAAGTTCGTTGTAAATAGTGGCATCGACTATTTCGGCTTCTTTGTCCTGTGGTACAAGAATCTCGACACCGTATTTCTTTAATGCGTCTGCGTAAAATGAGTTTTGCATGGTGAACCGCGTGCCAAGCAGGCCAACTTTCTTGATACCTTTTTTGGAGATTGTTTGACCGACTGCATCCAGCAGACTGAGCATTGGTATGCCGATGCGATCCTGAATTTTATCAAAAACGATATGCATGGTATTGGTGGCGATGACGATGAAATCTGCGCCGGCTTTTTCCAGATGATGGGCGCTGTCGACAAGAGTATCGGTTATTAAATCCCATCTGCCTTGTGATGGCCAGTCGACAAAAGGCTGAAAACTGACACTATAGATGATGATTTCGGGATAACCAAAATCTCCGAAGCGTTGGGTGTAGGTGCGGGTGATGTACTCGTAGTATGCAATTGTGGATTCGGGACTCATACCGCCTAAAATGCCGATCTTTTTTGCCATGTTTAACCTTTTTTCGTTCTATTTCTCGAAACCTGGATGACGGTTTACCTTGAGAACGTATCATACCTTTGCATGGAAAGGATGTCAACTCAGATTATTTTGCTTGCGTAAAAACCTCATCACAGATTTCAGTAAATTCAGCTAATGTCTCACTTCTTAATAGTGACACGAACATTGCTCTGGGCGGATCGCAGGAAGCGATATAGTGTTTGGCGTGTTTTCTGAACAGGAGGATGGCTTTGTCTTCTCCATAAAACCCGATCATGCTTTTCAAGTGCTCCATCATTACTCGGTGGATTTCAGTGTGTGGTTGTCGCTTGCGGTGACTTTTAGCAATGATCCAGGGATTTCCTATCGCTGCCCTGCCAATCATGACTGCATCGCAATTCGTCATTTTTTTCATTTGGTCGATCTGTTCTGGTTCTACAATATCACCGTTTCCAATCACGGGGATCGAAATTGCTCCTTTGATTTCAGCGATGGCATGCCAGTTTGCTTTGCCTTCATAGGCTTGAACGCGGGTTCGACCGTGAACGGCCAGCATTTTGCCGCCATTGTCTTCGATGATATGAGCGACCTCCAGATGATTAAGGTTTTCATCATCGATTCCAAGACGGATCTTACCGGTAACCGGAATGGACAAATTGCGTGTTAGCAATTTGAAGATTGCTGCGATAGTTTTTGGCGTGGCCATGAGTTCTGAACCTGCGCCTTTGCGGCGAATCACTTTGGCCGAACAGCCCATATTGATATCAATGAAGTCTGGCCCGCGATCCTGCAACCGCAGTGCCGCTTCTAATAGGAGATTAGGATCACTGCCAAAGATTTGAAAGGCCAGGGGCCTTTCGATGTTCGGGTCAAAGGCAAGCCTTTTGTCCAGGTAATCTGCATTACGTAGAATATCGTTTGTGTTCACAAATCCGGTGATATTGACTGCGCCACCCATTTTGCGTGTCAAGATGCGGAACGGAGGATCGGATATGCCATCCATTGGGGCAAGGAGAACATCTCCATAGACGGGGATGGAATCAATAAAAAAAGTGGGCGATTTGACTAATTTGGCGTCTGTATTTTCCATGTGTAATTGATCGTTGCTAATGAATATTTCTGTAAGTAGAAGGCTTTTGAGAATTAAGCGATTATAATGCTGGGGGTTACAAATTGTGAAAATATTGGTGAGACAGATGAATTCTAACACGCCGGAAGCGCTGACTACAAAACAAGTATTGCGAATGTGGCTACCGTTGGCGATGAGTTGGATGCTAATGGCTGCCGAAGGTCCGCTGATCAGTGCTGTAATGGCCCGGTTATCAGCACCGGAGATCAATCTGGCTGCTTATGGGGGGATTGTGTGGCCTTTGGCATTGATCATAGAGGCCCCAATCATTATGCTTTTGGCGGCCTCAACCGCATTAAGCACAGATTGGGAAGCTTATTGCAAATTGCGCAGATTTATGATGGCTGCCGGAGCAATCCTGACAGGTGTGCATATCTTAGTGGTGTTTACACCGCTGTATTACGTCATTGCAACGCAATGGATTGGTGCACCAGCAGAGATTGTCGAACCTGCACGATTTGGGTTAATGGCGATGGTGCCCTGGACGTGGTCGATTGCGTATCGCAGATTTCAACAAGGCGCAATGATTCGCTTTGGGCATGCTGAAGCGGTTGTGGTGGGAACCGGCGTCCGACTTTTCACGGATGTTTGCATTTTGTTCTTAGGATTGCAAACTCGCATTTTGCCCGGGGTGGTCATTGGTGCCGGGGCGCAGGCACTGGGGCGAGCTTCGAGGCGGTGTATAGTGGTTGGCGAGTGCGTTCAATTGTAGTGAACAAGATTAAACCAGCTGAAGTTGAAGAAACCTGGAGTTGGAGAAAATTTGCCAAATTTTATATTCCGCTCTCCCTGACGTCATTATTGAATTTGATCTGGCAGCCAATTGGCAGTGCCGCACTTAGCCGTATGCCTCTGCCGATTGGATCTTTAGCGGTCTGGCCGGTTTTGTCTGGCCTGGTATTCATCCTGCGCAGTCCTGGAATGGCGTTCAACGAAGTGGTCGTGGCGTTATTGGGTGAGAGGAAGGCTGTTGAAAAGCTGCGGCGAATGGCACTTGGTTTGGCTGCCACCACAACTCTGATACATCTCGTATTTGCTGCGACACCGTTTTCTTTGTTCTGGTTTGGCTCCATCACCGGACTGAACCCAAATTTGGTTGAGATAGGGCGGGTTGGATTGTGGCTCGCACTTCCTTTACCAGCACTGAACGTTTTGCAAAGTTGGTTTCAAGGTGCTCTGGTGTTCGGGAAAAAAACACGCGGTATTCCGGAGGCAGTGGCAATCTATCTGATAAGTGTCAGTTTACTGTTGGCCGGCGGTGTGATTTGGGGCGAGGTTACCGGATTGTATATTGGCATGGGAGCATTGTGTTTGGCGCAAGGCATTCAAACTATTTGGCTATGGCACAAGAGCAGGCAAGTAATCTTTCCATTATCCATTAAATCAACGGAGAGTGATTATGGGCAAAGATAAACAGCCAAATAGTTCGCATAGCCATTACAAACCAATGCGATAAATGGATGTTGCACAAAAACCGCCGGCGTTTTGTACTGGGGAACTTATTTAACCATTCAAGAAAAATGCCCAGCGGTCTGTGCTGCGATCCCACTCAATTACTTCGTCTTCGCCGAACCACAAGGCGATTTCCTGTGCCCCGTTTTCGACAGAGTCGGAAGCGTGAGTCAGGTTGCGCTCTGGAACCAAGCCAAAGTCATGCCTCACACTACCTGGGGCCGCCTCAGCCGGATTGGTTTTACCCATAGTCTGGCGCACAATAGCGATTGCATTTGGGCCTTGCCAAACTGTTGCCATGACTGGTGCTGAAGTGATATGCTGAATCAGCGAATCGTAAAAAGGCTTTCCCTTGTGGATGGCATAGTGTTTTTCTGCAAAGGGGCGGTCAACCGAAACGCGCTTTGCGGCCACAAGTTTTAAGCCGCGTTTTTCAAGGCGTGAGATGATTTCTCCAATAAGCCCGCGTTGAACGCCATCGGGTTTGATCAATACCAATGTGTTTTCCATGAAAGCCTCCAGGCATGTATGGTTTCAGCGCAGCAATTCTTCAGCCTTTGAGTAGGCCGATAATGCGCTTTGCAGTTCCTTCTTTTGCATGTAAGCATCGCCCAGGGTCAACCATAAAACCGTGTCGACAGGGTGGCGAATTAAAGCGTCGTTGAGGTCTACGATCACAGAATCCAATAGATCTTC
>JAIOTF010000024.1 GCA_021107195.1 Anaerolineaceae bacterium
GGCATCTTCTAGCCTGGAAAAATTCTGGTAAACTTCTTGGCGGAACTGCGTAAAGTTGGTGGCATTTATTTGAGGATTCATGCTCTATATTTTCTCGCAGCTCCACCCTTTTTGTCAAAAGTCCAATTAACCCATTTGCAGAGGGGGGTCTGAAGTTCAACTGATTTCAAACGGAATGTAGCTGCGGTGCGGCTGGCCGTCCAGATCGAGGATTAGTAAGCCAATCTGGTAGCGGCCAGCGGGGGCGGGTACTTCTTCCAGATGCGGAAGCTGCTGGGTGATGGTGATGGCATTGGTGCAGCCGGGGGCGGTCTGCCAGCATCCGGTTTCGCCATCGAGGCGAAGCCACTTGAAGGAAGGGATGAATTGATCGCCGGGTTGGGGAAAAACGCCCCGCGACCCGCCGGGCAGGTCATCGCTGTTGCCGAGTACGGCCATGCGGTTAAGGGTGCCATCGGCGGCGAAGTATAGCCGCACAGGTTGCTCCTCGTTGTTTGTCGAAACCCACATTGCGTGTAGACACAGCTCTTCTCTGTTCGATTTTGAAGGCTGCACAAATCCCCAGGCGGTGTCTTCTCCGCTGACCAGCAGGCGTATGACCGGCTGCCAGACGGCGCTCAGGCGGTTGCTGTCCCCCCACACAGGGATTTTCACTCCGCCAATCTCCCGGGTCACCGGCGGCTTCAGTTCCTGCCGGCAGACTGGGCCAGCCAGCCAGCCGGCATCACTTTCCCGGAGTACATCGAGATAGACGCTGGCCATGCTCCCGGTCACTTCGGCTTCGAGGTGCATGGTTCCGTTTACGGTGAGACCATCGGTAAACAGATACATCGCAGGGAGGCGAATTGCGCCTGCGCCGGGGGCAGGGGGAAGGGGCATGCCGGCCTGCGCATCAGGCTCGCTTTCACAGCGATTCAGGGTCAGGCGGGTTCCGTGCCACTCCAGTTCTTGTGTCCAGGTCATGCGCTGCTCCTCATGAGGGGATTGTTTTGCATTACACTATTGATTGTATATGCGCTTGCCGCTTTCGTCAAAGAGATGGGAGGATTTGAGTTGAAACCCTTGGAACCTTTTCAAAATTGGTAGAAATGGGCTTGCTTTGAGAACTTTGAAAAGGGTTGAAATGCAGGCCAGATGATTGTTACTATATGGTGAATGCAGGAGAATGGGATATTTGTGCCTCAACCCTTTCAAGGAGTGGTTTAGCTGTCCGTGATTTCATAAAATCAACCCGACCACTTCGGTAAGTTCAGTGTGCGGTTTGCAAAATGCAAAAGACCCTCTCTGATGAGGGTCTTTTGCTCAGCGGGGACGACGGGACTTGAATATTACACCTTCAATGGGTGCGCGCGATCTTTTTACTGGAATCAGCAGTTTTTAATGAAAGAAGCCCTCTAAGAGGGCTTCAGTGCTCAGCGGGGACGACGGGACTCGAATATTACACCCTCAATGGGTGCGCGCGATCTTTTTACTGGAATCAGCAGTTTTAATGAAAGAAGCCCTCTAAGAGGGCTTCAGTGCTCAGCGGGGACGACGGGACTCGAACCCGCGATCTCGGCCTTGACAGGGCCGCATGTTGAACCAACTACACCACGCCCCCGAGCAAACAGAATTCTATCATATTTTTCCCTGATAGCAATGGCTGAGTGGAAATTGGTAATGATTTCCCCTGGAAAGGTTGTGTCTGAATTTGGCTTGATTGCAAGGCGCGCTGGCCTTAATTCTTCCTCTGGGCTTGCTATCCCTTTTCAAGGTTGGTTGCATAGGAGCCCTTGATAACAACCTTGAAAAGGGTTGAAGTTGATCATTGACAGCGAAAATGGAATATTGGCAAACGAAGCCGTGATGATTGCGCGTTCAACCTTTCCAAGGGGTGGATTATTACCAGATGCCCGGGATCATGCGAAAGCGGGTTTTTTGCTGGTATGCGGCATAACCGGGCAAGTCGCGCAGCAGGACTTCTTCTTCGTTTTTGATGCGGGCTACCAATACAGGGATGATCCCTGAAATTGGGATGAGCGCCCAGTAAGATCCCAATGCCAGCGGAGAGCAGCCATACATCAGCAGGACGGCCAGGTACATCGGGTGGCGCACCAGGGCATAGGGACCGGTGGAGATCACTTTTTGCTCTTCTGCGACCTCCACCACACGGGAGGCGTAGCTGTTCTCGCGCAGCACGGCAAAGAACATCATGTATCCGCTAAACACGACCACATCAGCCAGGATGGCCACAATGGCGGGCATGTTCGACCAGCTAAATCGCTGGTCAAATCCGGGCATGAGGAAAGCGATCAGAAAAACGGGATACGATAATTTGATGATCAGGTTTTGCCGGGATTCTTTTTCTTTGGTTCGCATTCTTCGTTCCAGCAGTTCAGGGTCATTCTTTAAGAGGTAGGCTAAAACGACGAACATCGGGGTGAATAAGGTGGACATATACATCCAGGCCTGCCAGTAACGCAGGGTGCCGGCCGGGAGGAAGAAAACCAGCCCCAGCACGGGGATGGAGAGCACCAGACGAGCGAGTACCGTGATGAACAGTTTCTTGTTATTGGTGGTGGTTGTCATAACGGACCTCCATTTGTGATCCATTGTAAAGCGTTCAACCACGAGCGTGGTTGGGGAATTTGCTTTTCTTCTCGGTTATCATGATTTTGCCAGTCTTTGTGAAGTTTGACCATAGTCAAATGGATAGATTGCCCTGGCCGGGTTGCCAAATTTGATTCTGTGGCTGTTGAAGCTTATTTCAATTGTATAATACCCAATATCCTTCTGCGCAAGACATCTACAGGGGGAAGTTCAAGGAGTTTGACATGCAAGAGATCAAGAAAATAGCTATTCTGGGTGCAGGGGCATTGGGTGCGACCTACGCGGCCAAGTTCTATGATGCCGATCCGGATTCGGTGGTTTTGATTGCTGATGGGGAACGCTATCAACGTCTCAAAGAAAAAGGCTTTGTGCTTAATGGTCAGCCGTACACTATTCCCGTCGTGCGACCGGATGAGGGGAATGCCCCGGTGGATTTGATCATCGTGGGCTTGAAACACCATCATCTCGCTCAGGCGCTGCCCGACCTGCGGCAGTTTGTGGGGGAACATACAACGATTGTCTCGGTGATGAATGGTCTGGATAGTGAAGATGTGATTGGCGCTGTTTATGGCATGGACAAGTTGTTGTATGCGATCGTAGTTGGCATTGACGCGGTGCGCGAGGGGAACGAGATCGTATGCAGTAACGCAGGCAAGATCATTTTCGGTGAAGCAGATAATGCTCAACTCAGCCCGCGTGTGCAACAGGCACAGGCAGCCTTTGACTGGGCCGGGATCGTTTATCAGACGCCGGTGGATATGTTGCGCATCATGTGGTGGAAGTTCATGGTCAATGTGGGTGTTAATCAGGCATCGACAGTGATGCGTGCGCCGTATGGCGCGTTTCAGTTTTCAACCGATGCACAGGCGTTGATGGAAGCCCTGATGCGCGAGGTGATCGCTCTGGCCGGTGCGGCGGGGGGCAACCTGGTGGAAAACGATATTGCAGAATGGTACACCGTGTTGAACACTCTTTCACCGGTTGGCAAAACGTCGATGCTGCAGGATATTGAAGCCGGGCGCAAGACCGAGGTGGAAATTTTCGCCGGGAAAGTGGTATCCCTGGGCGAGCAGTACGGCATTCCTGTGCCAGTGAATGAGACGGTGATGCATATCATCCGGGTGCTGGAGAAAAACGCAGGCTGAAGCAACAACAAAGCGCAGGTTGAGCTTGTCGATAGCATACCCGAATGGGTAAGCCGAAGCGGGAATATGTAATCCTTTACCCCTTGACAGGCTCAGCCAACGGCTGCGTACATATCGACGGCTCAGATAGAGCAAAGCCTAGCCAACGTTACTTTATTTATGCAGTACGTGCGGAATATCGGTCAGCCGGCGGGCGAGATCCTTGACTTCGCGCAGCCATTTTTGACGCATGGCATCGTTCACCTCGCTGACCTTGCCGAAGTTCATCCAGCGGACATCATGAATACCGCAGAAGCGCAACGTGCCTTTGATGAAGGTGGATTTGAGGGCGTTGTGGTAGACGAAGCTGTAATAGCCGTTTGAGACACCCGAGGTAGTGATGATGGTAGTGCCCTGGATGTGGGTCAGTTTGCCAATAGGCTGGGGTTTGGCATCAATGAAGGCCCAGTTATGCAGCAGCACCTTGTCCAGAAAGCCTTTCAATGTAGCGGGCATTACCTGCCACCAGATCGGAAAGATGAATACCAGGTGGTCGGCCTGCATGATGCGCTCCTGATACTCGCCCACTTTGGGGTCGAGAAATTTCCCTTCTCCATACAGGGCCAATTCGTCGGCAGTCATGCGCGGGTCAAAGCCGTCTTTGTTCAAGTCGAGCAGATCGATCTCGTGATGGTTTTCTTGCAAACCCTCCATGAAAGAGTCAAGAAGAGCATGATTGAAGCTGTCCTGCCAGGGGTGGTCGATAATAACCATAATGCGCATAATTGCAATTCTCCTTGTGCTGCTGTGTCAAAGCCGGTATGAATAATAATTTAGATACAGCATCAGTGAATAATGATGTTCAATTGTACATGATTCTATCAGGGAGAGGGAATGTTTTTGTGGTCACTATAACCAACCCAGGGCTTACGCATGAAAAAAGGTAGAAAATGAGAGGAAAAACC
>JAIOTF010000234.1 GCA_021107195.1 Anaerolineaceae bacterium
AAAACCTGTCAGGTCTGCAATGACAGAATCACTTATTGAGGTTCACACTAATAAGTTAACACTTTCACCTACGGACAAAAAGGATATTCAGACATTATGGTGTCTTCGTAAGGGCGAATGGCGTTCGCCCAAGCGGCATGTTTGATTAAAATCCATGTTGAATTGCATATTGCCAATCCGGGCAATCGTTTTCCAACAAATCTGCTTGAAATGACTCGGCTTGGGGCAAGCCCCCTGCTGCTTCGCAGCTTTCCCTTTTACCCTACGGGACGATGTCGCAAGGGGCATAAAAAAGTTAACCAATTCATGTATATATCAATAATCCATTGCATGAATCACCGGTTTTGCGTAAGATAGAAGCAGCAGGAGGTGAAAGATGAGCGATGTGTTGACTTATTATGGACATGCGACCTGGGGCCTGGAAACCGGCGGATACCGTCTGCTGGTGGACCCTTTCTTCTCAGGTAACCCCTTGTCGCCGGTGAAGGCCGAGGACGTGACGGCGGATTATATTCTGGTGACACATGGGCATGGTGACCATATCGGCGATACGGTCGGGATTGCCAAACGCTGCGACGCGCTGGTGATCGCTGTTTCGGAGATCGCCGGCTGGCTGGGAAAGCAGGGGGTGAAAGTGCATGCACAGCATCTGGGAGGCGGTTTTCATCATCCCTTTGGCTATCTCAAGATGACCCTCGCGCTGCACGGCTCGATCCTGCCGGATGGTAGCTATGGCGGCAACCCGGCCGGTTTTCTGTTGACCACCCTGGGTGGGGACAAGTTCTACTTCGCCGGAGACACCGGTTTGTTTGGCGACATGCGCCTGATTGGCGAAGAGGGGGTGGATGTGGCTATTCTGCCGATCGGCGATAATTTCACCATGGGGCCGGATGACGCCCTGCGGGCGGTGAAGATGCTCTCGCCGAAGCACATTATTCCCATGCATTACAACACCTGGGATTTGATTGCCCAGGATGTGCAGGTCTGGGCGGTGCGCGTGGAAGCGGAGACGGATACCCGCGCGGTGATCTTGCAGCCTGGCGAGCAATGGACTCTGCCGGAGGGATAAGGTCAAATTCTTGTCTAATGGAAGGACTGTAGACTTATTCCGTCTCTGTTCGATTACCATTATCTTATTCCAAGTCTAATGGAAGGAATCTCGGAGCGGCCGGGAATCTTTTGTCCCCCTTGTTAAAGGGGGATGTCGCGAAGCGACAGGGGGATTGCCCCATGCGCATACCATGCACTGCCCGCGAACGTAATTTCTGGCCGTGGAGATTGCCACAGTCGCTATGCTCGCAATGACATTCAGTCGTGATTTCCCTTTCTTCCCCCGTTTTGATAGCTTTTGCAAGCAAGTGTGACTTAAACTGATGGCTATGATGGCTAAATTTTACGAACTTTCAATAGCAGAACGTTTGCAGCAGCTTGGCGAGGCCGGGCTGGATGCGGATGATTTGTTTGCCTTAAGCAACGAAGGCGGTCTGGAGGCTGAACAGGCCGATCACATGATCGAGAATGTGGTCGGCACCTACGCTCTGCCGCTGGGCATTGCCCGTAATTTTGTGGTCAACGGCCGGGCGGTGCTGGTGCCGATGGTGATTGAAGAGCCCTCGGTGGTGGCGGCGGCCTCCTTCATGGCCAAGCTGGCCGGAAAGGGCGGCGGTTTCACCGCCGAGACGGACCCGCCCGAGATGATCGGACAAATGCAGGTGCTGGACGTGCCTGATCCGGAAGCGGCACGCCAGCGTTTATTGGCTGCCCGCGGGGAACTGCTGGCCGAAGCGGCGGAGATCGACCCGGTGCTGTTGAAGCTGGGCGGCGGAGCGCGTGACTTGCAGGTGCGCTTGCTGCCGAACGCGCCCAACGGCGCGCTGCTGGTGATGCATCTGGTGTATGATGTGCGCGATGCGATGGGGGCCAACGCGGTCAACACCGCCGTTGAGCACCTGGCGCCGCGCGTGGAAACAATCACTGGCGGGCGGGTGCTGCTGCGCATTCTCAGCAACCTGGCTGATCGCCGTCTGGTGCGGGTGCATTGCACTGTGCCGCTGCAGGTGCTGGCCTTTGGCGACTTCGCTCCTGAAACCGTGCGGGATGGCATCCTCGACGCGTGGGCCTTTGCCGTAGCCGACCCCTATCGAGCTGCGACCCATAACAAGGGCATCATGAATGGGGTGGACGCCGTTGTGTTGGCGACAGGTAACGACTGGCGGGCGGTGGAAGCTGGCGCGCATGCCTATGCGGCGCGCAGCGGGCGCTATACCAGCCTGACCACCTGGCGCAAAGACGAAGAAGGTAACCTGACCGGTTTCCTGGAAATGCCGATGGCCGTGGGGATTGTCGGGGGGGCGACGCGTGTGCATCCCGGTGCGCAGGCGGCCTTGAAATTGATGGGTGTGAACGCAGCGTCCGAGCTGGCCGGGATCATCGGCGCGGTGGGACTGGCGCAGAACCTGGCTGCCTTGCGGGCGCTGGCTACCGAAGGCATTCAGCGCGGCCACATGAGCCTGCATGCTCGTCAGGTGGCGATCGCTTCCGGCGCAGCGGGGGGAGAGGTGGAGCGTCTGGCGGCACAATTAGTGGAAGAAAAAACTGTCCGCATTGACCGGGCAGAGGAAATCCTGCGTACCTGGCGCGGGTAGAAGGTAACGGGAATACACCCGGCACCGGGCAGGAATAAGGAGACCAATAATGGAAGAACGCGTACATAACGAGAGCGAAGCACTGCTGTTGAAACCGGAACGAAAGGTGGGCATCGTTGGCTATGGGGCCTACGTGCCGCGCTACCGTTTGCCGGCGACGGAGATCAACCGCATCTGGAAAGGGGACACGGGCGGCACACCAATCAGGGAAAAAGCGGTGCCCGGTCTGGATGAGGACGTGGTGACGATGTCGATCGAGGCGGCGCGCAATGCTCTTTTGCGGGCGCAGATCGATGCAGAGGAATTACGCGCAGTGTGGGTGGGTTCTGAATCGCACCCGTATGCAGTCAAGCCGAGCGGCACGCTGGTGGCAGAAGCGATCGGGGCTGTGCCCAGCGTCTCGGCCGGGGACTGGGAATTTGCCTGCAAGGCGGGCACCGAAGCGCTGGTGGCTGCGATGGGTCTTGTCGGGTCGCGCATGGCGGAATACGCCCTGGCGATCGGCATGGACACCGCCCAGGGCCGCCCGGGGGATGCCCTCGAATACACGGCGGCGGCCGGCGGGGCGGCGTTTATCATCGGCCCGGCGGAAGAATCGCTGGCAGTGATTGACGCGGTCTACTCATACGTGACTGACACACCGGACTTCTGGCGGCGGGAGGGACAGAAATACCCTTCGCACGGCCAGCGCTTCACCGGCACCCCAGCTTACTTCAAACACATCACTTCGGCGGCCTCGGCCCTGATGGAAGGTACCAATACCGAGCCGTCGGATTATCGTTTTGCTGTTTTTCATCAACCAAATACCAAGTTCCCAACCAACGTGTCGAAAATGCTGGGCTTCAGCAAGGAGCAGATCCAGACGGGGCTGCTCTCACCGGTGATCGGCAACACCTACGCCGGTGCGGCGCTGGTTGGCCTGTCGGCGGTGCTGGACGTAGCCGAGCCAGGCAACAAGATTCTGGTGACCTCGTTTGGTTCAGGCGCCGGGTCGGATGCCTTCGCGATCCAGGTGACGGATGCCATTCTGGAGCGGCGCGGGAATGCGCCCTTCACGCAGGATTACATCCAGCGCCGGACGGAGATCGACTACGGTATGTATGTGCGCATGCGCCGCAAACTGGCCAAGTGAGGGAATTGCCATGACAGAAGTAGTGATTGCTGGCATTGGCCAGACGCCGGTTGGTGAACATATGGAAGTTTCGTTGCGCACGCTGGCAGCACGCGCCATTCAGGCTGCCCGGGCGGACGCCGGCGGGCTGCGGCCGCAGGCAATGTATATCGGCAATTTTCTGGCGTCTGTGCTCTCGGGGCAGTCAAACCTGGGGGCATTGTTCACCAGCAACAGCGGTCTGGAAGGGATTGAGGGAGTGACTGTGGAAGCGGCGGGCGCATCGGGCGCGGCGGCTTTCCGCATGGCCTATCTGGCGGTGCTTTCGGGTTTCGTGGATACGGCGATCGTGGTGGGCGCCGAGAAATGCACCGACGTGACCAGCCAGGATCTGGAAACTGCGATGATGCAGTCGGTGGAATATGATTACGAAGTCTCCGGCGGCCTGACCCTGACGGCGCAGGCAGCTTTGCTGACCCAACGTTATATGCATGAATATGACCTCCCGCAGGACGGGCTGGCAGAGTTTTCGCTGCTGGCGCATGCTAACGCGGTTCATAATCCCAATGCCATGTACCGGCGGGCGATCTCCCCGGCCGTGTACCAGCGGGCAGGCATGGTCAGCACGCCGCTCAATATGTTCGACGTGGCGCCCTATGCCGACGGAGCGGCGGCTGTAATCCTCACCCGGCCCGGGCTGCTGCCGAAAGGCGCAGCCAGGCGGCCGGTGCGGGTGGTGGGCTCCAGTCTGATCACCGATTCACTGGCCCTGCATGACCGCCATGACCTGCTGGCTTTCCGCGCCGCCGAGCTTTCGGTGGAACGCGCCTGCCGCCAGACGGGCATCCTGCCCGGCGACGTGGACTTCTTCGAGCTGTTCGACGCTTTTACCATTTATGCCCTGCTCTCGCTGGAAGCGGCCGGTTTTGCCCGGCACGGCGAAGGCTGGAAGCTGGGACGGAATGGCAAGCTGGCTTTGGATGGAGAACTGCCCATCTCGGTCATGGGCGGCCTGAAGGGACGCGGCCGTCCGGTAGGGGCGACGGGCGTGTACCAGATCGTGGAAGCGGTGCAGCAGTTGCGCGGCCAGGCAGGCGAGAACCAGATTCCCGGCGCCAGGCGGGCGCTGGTGCAGGCCCTGGGCGGAGCAGCCTCCACGGCGGTTACGCATGTGTTGAGTGTCTAAATTCTGGAAATCAGCGTAAAAACAGCATGAAAAAGGGTGAATTGCGACTTTTTGACAGCCCAAAAGCGCAGTTTGAGAGTCTTTGAGAGAGTCTTTCTCTTAAACTCAAGACCAATAACATATGATATGGCTTGAGAAAGGATACAAGATTATGGAAACCCCTCGTCATTGGCGATTAAATAAACAGCGCTACGCCCTGGTGGGCAGCGTTTGCCCGCATTGCAGTGCCAAACTCTTCCCGCCGCGTGAGGTCTGCCCGCATTGCGGCAACGGAGCGTACACGCAGGAAGCTGTCCAGCAAGATACAATGGTTACCATGCCGCTCCGGCAGCATGCTGCGGCCGACTGATTAAAGGGATAGACTGGTATGGAGAATCCGCGACACTGGCGATTGAAGAAGCAGCGCTACGGACTGGTGGGCGAAGAATGCCCGCACTGCCACGAGAAGCTCTTCCCGCCGCGTGATGTATGCCCGCACTGCGGGGGCGAAGCCAAAGAAGAATTCACCTTCAGCGGGCAGGGCGAGGTGTATTCTTTCACCACCATGTACAGCGCCCCGGCCGGGTATGAGGAATATGCACCCTACACCGTGGCCCTGGTCAAGCTGGAAGAAGGCCCCGTGCTGACCGCCCAACTGACCGACCTGGGCGACGATGAGGAAGTCGAGATCGGCATGCCGGTCGAAATGGTCACCCGCCGCCTGCGTTCCGACGGCGACGACAGCGGGATCCTGATCTATGGATATAAGTTCAGACCGGTGATGAAGTAAAAATACAGGCGCTCTCCCAACGGGAGAGCGCTTTTTTTTTGCGAGAATGGTTAATCAATAGGCTTATCTCACACTCAAAGTAATTTTCATAATTCATCGTAAGGGCGCATGGCGTGCGCCCAAGCCCTAAGTGAGTTTATAGCCTGACGATTGGATAATACCTTCTTTGTCAAACTCTTTCCCCCTTATCATCGAAAGAATCGATCCTCTTCCCATTTGCGCGGGTTATCCTGGATATACGACGCGATGCGTTCCCAATCGGCATCGTCGCGGATGACATGCTCATAGTAGTTTCGCTGCCAGACTTTATCTATACCCAGTTCTTGTCTGGCAATCCTTGTTACGCCGCCTTTGAATCCGGCGATGAAGGACCCCAGAGATTTTGACACCTGTGAGAATTTCGTAATTGTTGGTAATGGGTTGGATTTGAGGATTCCTGTGGACTTGACCCACACGATCCCATGCATGTGATTGGGCATGATGACAAATTCGTCTTCATGGATTTGCAGTTCACTGCGGATTTGAGCGGAATACAGCCATTCTTTGTGAAGAATATTGCCCAATTTTGAAAGGATGATTTGGGTATTTTTGATGTTGGCGAAAGTGTTCTTGCGTTGATAGGCAAGCAAGGTTACGAAATATGCGCCTGGTGAAGTGTAGTCATATTCCGGCAGGCGGATCGAACATCGGTTTTGATATTCGGAGTCGTTTTGCATGGTTGTTAATATGATATAGGTAATTGGAAGTATTGAGAATGGGAAAATAGCTGTGAGTTTCTTGATTCCTTACGAAGGTGATAGGCGCACGCCATGCGCCCCTACGTATGAATGCAACACGAAAGTTTTGAGTTAAAGGATAAGCCTGTTGATTGGCGTTGTCTTAGTCAAAACCGAGAATGTAAAGATTCTCTTTTTAAAGATACCTATTCGTAAGGGCGGATGGCGTCCGCCCAAGCTTTTTGTTAACCATAATGTAGTGATTGGCTGATCACCTTTGGCAGGTGCTTTTTTGATTTTTGTGTCATAATGGCAGTATCGCAATCGTTTGCGTTTTTGTGTCCTAAATAGTGTGGGCTATTCAAAGATAAGGAAACCAATGAAAAAGATTCGTGCGTTGCTCATAAGTATTTTGTTCTTTTCTCTGGTTCTATCTGCTTGCAAGACTACTGCACCGCAGCCAACGGCAACGCCAGTACCTTCCGAGACGGCACTGCCTGCTCCCACGGCTACTGATGTGCCAATCGATACGCCAGAGCCAACATTGACACCAACTGAAGAAAGCATTCCATTAGTGGAACTGCTATCCAGTCCAGACGAAGCCAATATTAATGGCTTCGCATGTGCTGTATCGATGGCACTCAATATGTTGATGGAAGAACCCGGCGAAATCAATAAGGAATTTGACACAGCAATAACGAACACATGAGTTTTGTAAGGAAGTATTTAGCAGTTCCAAGCCTGTCTCTAAAAACGTGCGTGCATCCAGCTCCCAGTTGGGTTGTTATTGGACTCATAAATTGTCAAAATAAAAAA
>JAIOTF010000147.1 GCA_021107195.1 Anaerolineaceae bacterium
AGGGGGCTTACTTTTGTCATTTTTGAGCGTTGATTAACCTCAAAATTTCATGCGTAGGCCCTACTTCTTCCCCTGGCATAGGCAGGGGAAGGTTGTTCAGACGAATTGTGATATTCCTCACATATTAATGTGATATATAGCGGGTTGTCAAAATCCAGCAATTGACTATAATACATAATTGTGGATACAAGACACCAATTAATTGGTTGTTTTTGCAAAAATATATACGTAACAACAAAGGAGAATATAAATGGCAAGCAATAAATTCGTTAAAATCACCGCTGAAGGGAAAGAGAAATTCCTCATTGAACTCAAAGCTGGAGATTTCACAGCTTATATCGATCAGCCCGAAGCAATGGGCGGCGGCAATACAGCTCCCACCCCCCTGCATTATTTCCTCTGGTCATTGGGCGGCTGCATCGTTACCATCGGCAAGATCGTTGCCAAGCAGCAACGCATTGAACTGCGCGGCCTTGAGTGCAGCGTTGAAGGCGGTTTGAACACGGCTGTTTTCATGGGCAAGGATCATGAAGATCGCGCCGGCTTTGAAGATCTTACTCTGGTTGTTAAGGTCGATGCTGACCTGACCCCCGAGCAAAAGAAAGCCTTTGTCGAAGAAATCGATGCCCGCTGCCCGATCTCGGACAACATTCTCAAGAGCACCCCGATCAAATTCGAGATTCAATAGCAGCTTTATAAAAAAAAAGCAAACCTCCCAAGGATATCCGGGAGGTTTGCTTTTTTCTTTAAAGTACGGGCGAATATATCAACGAAGTAAAAGCGAAAACACCAGCCATGCGCTCAAACCCAGGAACAGCGCCGCCATGCCCAATTTGACGGCGGCAGAGTGCTTCTCCATGAAGCCCACCAGGTCTTTTGAAGTTGTACCGTAATACGCCAGGATGAAAACTACGATCAACGGGACGATGAACATCAGGTTGTAGAGCACCAAATAACCGATCGCCTGGGCGCGTAGATCAGGATTGCTACTCACCGCAATGATTGTCGGCAGATACACCTGTCCGGTGCAGGCCAGCTCCAGGAAGGAAACCACCAAACCGGTCAGGAATGCTCCGCCCACATACGCCGTTTGATTGCGGCCTTTACGAATAGTGGCATTGATTCGTTTGCGCAGCGGCTCCGGCAGCTTGAGCGTCATATTGGATGTGCCGCCTTTGCGCACCCTGAAGAAATCGATCAGGCTGAAGACAGCCAACCCCAAACAAAATGCGGCGGTTAAGCCATACACCCAGCGATTGATCACTGTCAGCGTTTCACCCAGTAAATCCAGCACTTTGTAGAAGCCCAGTCCTACGGCCAGATAGGCCAGGAAAACGCCCAGCGTGAAGGCGCAGCCAACACCCAGCACTTCACGCCCCTTACGCCCGCTCAAAGTCAGGTACGAGACAAAGAAGATCAGTGTAGCAAATGCACACGGGTTCAGGCCATCCACCAGCCCGGCAAAGACCACTGCTGCCCAGCTCATCGACTTAAAGAGATCTTCAAGTCCGCTTTGCGACGGGTCATAAATTTCCCAAATTTTGGTGGTGCCGTTTTCCTCATTGGTAAGTAAAGCATCTTCCACAACAGCCGGGGTGATCTCCTCTTCTCCAAACCACGCCTCGTCTGCGATGAACAATGCCGGTGTGTGCAAGTCTTTAATGCTGCGTCCGGCCTTTTTGGTCAGCCAATCTGCCAGACCAGCATTATCGTAAATATTGAACACTTTGATAATTAGCTGCGGGTAGCGGCTGCGCAGGTAGTTCAGGTCTGCTTCTACCCGGCTGCACGATTGGCAGCCAGTCTGATAAAAATACACTGCATAGATCGGCGCATCCGTTTCGCATGCTTCTGGATTTTCAACCGTACAGATTTCGGGATTGGCAAAATTGGCATTATCGCCATTCAATGAGGCCGGATCCAGGCCGGGGATGGCAGGCCAGTTCAGGCCGCCAGCTTCGATCGCCTGGCGGATAGCAGGATCGATCAGCGTCAACGAATCCTCTTCACCAATGATAATCTTGTCGCCCAAAATCGTGGTAGGTAACCCCCGGTTTTTGGGCTGCACGCCAAAAATTTCTTCGGCTTCAATCAACAATTCATAATCATCCGGGTTATCGATTTTCAGCAGGCGCAGGTCTAATAATGAGCCGTACTCTGCTTGCAGGGGTTGGATGACTTCTTTATAGACCACCTCGCAATGGGCGCACTCTTCCGAGTAGAAATAGAGCCCATGTACCTGCCCTTCGATTTCCTCACTTATTCCAGGGCCAACCTGCGGGCCGGCCACCGGCGGTACAAGAGGAGTCGCCTGGAGAATGACTGCCGGATTCGCCCCCTGTACATCTACTGTTACCGGTAAGAGAAGAAGTAGAAAAAACGATAAGCTCAGGGCAATTGCTGTCATCAACTTCGACATATTTTCTGTCCTTGTTTGGTCAATAGTTTTACAATATTGTGATTGCAAAGGATGCAATCAATACTTGAATAGGCTCTGCACATTGTGCAGATTCTATCAGATGTTTCCAAATATGCAAAATCAGTTTTTAATCTCAAATCAATGCGGCTTTTCGTGGTGATCAACCAGTATGCCATTCAGATAGGCCTGGAGGGTATCGTTGATCTGGTCGTGGTGATGCGCATACTGCTGTTCTTGCCCGGTAAAATGCCGGCTGGTCGTTTTCCCATCAGCAGGAGAAAACAAAAAACTTATTCTTTTTCCCGCGTTTTGATGTACACTCGTTGCTCAGGTCAATCCAAAATGACGGGCAGCAACCCGGTCGCGCAAATCGGCTGGATATAGCACCAGAAGTAATTGCGATTCCTCTATGTCAACGTTTTTCCAGCAGTGCGGCAAATGTGATTCGAACAGCAGGCTGTCTCCTGGATTGAGCAGATACGATTCCTCTTCGATTACATACAGGATGCGTCCTTTCAGGCAATAGACAAATTCATGCCCCGTATGGACGATGGGCGCAGACCCGCTTCCACCGCCTTTTTTCAGGGTGACGACCAGCGGTTGAACGGCTTTGGTTGCCAGTCCTGCACCCAGGTCTTGCAACAGGGCTTTTTCAATCTCGGTTTGGGGGCGTTCTTGCCGGGGGGTAAAGACCACATATTTTTGTTCGGTATCTGGTTTAAAGAAAGCAG
>JAIOTF010000333.1 GCA_021107195.1 Anaerolineaceae bacterium
ACGTGCCCTGGGCGTGCCGGACGTGATCGTGGACAAGGCTCCATCGGCTGATCTGTGGGCCGGGCAGACGGATGAAGCCGAACTGGGCTATACCTATGATCAGGCCGACCGCTTGCTGTACCTCCTGGTCGATGAACGTTACACCCCCCAGGAGTGCATCGAGGCGGGTTTTACGCCGGACTTTGGGCATAGTGTTGTCGAACGTGTGCGCCGCAATCATTTCAAGCGCATTCTTCCGCCCATTGCCAAGCTCAGCAACCGCACCATTGGATATGACTATCTCTATCTGCGCGATTGGGGAACGTAGGATTTTCACATTGATATACACAAAAGAACCTCCCGCGAGTTGTTGTTCCGCGGGAGGTTCTGCATTTAAGCGATTACTCTTAAAACGCCTGGATGGCTTCCACCACCTGCCGGATGTCTGCGTTACTTAGCTCGGCATACATCGGCAGGGAGAGGATTTCGTCTGCTACCTGCTCGGTCAGCGGAAAGTCCCCCCGTTTATAACCCAGGTCAGCGTGCGCCTTTTGCAGGTGCACCGGGATTGGATAGTGGATCCCGTTCTGAATGTCTTTGGACTGCAATGCTTTTTGCAGCGCATCCCGCTGCGGAGTGCGGATCACGTACAGGTGATACACATGGTGGGCATAGTCCATTTCCTGCGGCGGTGCCACTGAAGACCCTTTCAGGAGGCTGGTGTAGAGTGCAGCGTGTGCCCGGCGGGCTTCTATCCATTTTTCAAGATGGCGCAGTTTAACCCGCAGGATTGCGCCCTGCATGCCTTCCATGCGGTAGTTATAGCCTTTTAAGTCATGATAATACTTGGTCTCGGCGCCCCAGTCGCGCAGCATACGCATTGTTTTGACGTACTCTGGGTTGTTGGTTGTGACCAGCCCGCCTTCACCGTATGCCCCCAGGTTCTTGCCGGGGTAAAAGCTGAAACAGCCCAGATCACCGATGCTGCCCGCCCGGCGGCCTTTGTACTCGGCACCGTGGGCCTGGGCTGCGTCTTCGATCACCAGCAGGTTGTGCTTGCGGGCGATGGTCATGATGGGGTCCATGTCTGCCATTTGCCCAAACAGATGCACGGGAACGATGGCCTTGGTGCGGTTGGTGATGGCGGCCTCGATCTTTTGTGGGTCCATGGTGAAGGATTTCTCGTCCATTTCCACAAATACCGGTGTGGCACCCGTGTAGCAAATGGCCGCCACAGTAGCGATGAAGGTGTTCGGCACGGTAATCACCTCGTCGCCCGGGCCGATACCCGCCGCCAGAAAAGCCAGGTGCAGGGCACTTGTGCCCGAATTGACTGCCACGCCGTGTTTGACCTGGCAGTAGTCGGCAAATTCTTCCTCAAATGAGGCTACTTCTTTGCCCAGCACGAATTGAGTGCTTTCCAGCACGCTCATCACTGCGCTGTCAATTTCTTCCTTGATACCGTGATATTGGGCTTTTAGATCAACAAAACGGATCATCTACTTCTGCCTCCGGAGTTGGATTAGAGTTTGACTGGTTGGCCCTGATTCTTCATTGATTCAGAAGCCGCTTCCAGAATGCGCACCACGCGCAGGCCGGATTCGCCGCTGGCGATGGGCTGCGTGCCATTCTCGATGCAGTCGATGAAGTGGTGAGCTTCCACGCGCAGGGCTTCGCTGTGTGCGATGCGCGGCGCCCACATATCGCCCGAGCGGTAAGCGATCAGCATCTTGTATACCTGGTCGATGCTTTCCGGTGAACGGCTCAGAGAGATGCCCTTGTCATAGATCTTGATCTTTTCGCTGGGGTTAAGGTCATCAAAAACGACCATCTTGTGGCTGCCGCCGACCAGCGTGCGCCGCACTTTGACCGGGGAGAGCCAGTTGACATGGATATGCGAGATCATTTGATTGTCATAGAACAGGGTCAGGTAAGCTACGTCCTCCGGGCTGCCGGGCACATGGGCTGTGCCGGTTGCCGAAACAGCCACAGGTTTTCCGGGATAGATGTATTCGAGGATCGAGAGGTCATGCACGGCCAGGTCCCACACCACGTTTACATCATGTTGGAACAGGCCCAGATTGACCCGCACCGAGTCATAGTAATAGATGTCGCCCAGTTCGCCGCTTTCCACCAGTTCTTTGATCTTACGCACCGCGCCAGTGTAGACAAAGGTGTGGTCGACCATGATCACCAGACCGCGTTTTTCAGCTTCGTTGAGCAGTTCCTGGCCCTGTGCTGAGGTCTCGGTGAAGGGTTTTTCCAGCAGAACATGTTTGTCTGCCTGCAAGGCGCGCTTTGCCAGCTCGTAATGTGTGGAAACCGGTGTCACCACCGCTACAGCATCAATTTCCGGGTCGGCAAAGAGGGCATCCGGTTCGGTCATGGTTTCGATGGCCGGGTAGCGGGATTGGAGTAACTTCAAGCGCTCCGGGCGCGTATCGCTGACTGCCTTGACTGTGGCTCCTTCTGCTTCCATAAAATTGCGGACTATGTTGGGTCCCCAGTAACCATACCCGATGATACCTAACTTGATCATATTATTTTCCTCATTCCTTTCCCATCAAAAAGATGCCTGACACAATGATCAGCGCCCCCAACGCTTTGCGCCAGGTGAACGGTTCCTGAAACATAAAGATTGCTCCGATCGAAACGATGATAAAAGACATTGCCACCAGCATTGGGTATGCCGTGCTGAGTTGCAATGTTGCAATTGCCCGAAACCAGACCAGCGCCGAAAGGCCATACAGGATGAACCCGATATCAAACAACGGCTGTGATGCCAGGCGCAGCAACCCTGCCCACAGGCCAGACAGCCGGTCGGGAAATCCCCCGGCCAGCAAGATGCCTTTGCGCAGCAGCAGGTTGGCTGCCGATTGCAGGGCTGCCGCCAGCAGGATGATCCCATAACCCTGGGATAATATCCACCAGCCTTGTGCGCTCATGTGCTGGCTTTGCCGTGCTGGCGCACGTCACCGATCACGCGTGCCGGCACCCCGGCCGCGATGGCATAATCCGGCACATTGTGTGTTACCACCGCACCCGCACCCACCAGAGCGCTCTCACCGATGGTCACGCCGGCGATGATGGTGGCATTGGTGCCGATGGAAGCCCGTTTTTTGACCCGGGTTTCGATCATGCTCCAGTCAGCCTTGGCTTGCAGGCTGCCGTCGGGGTTAGTCGAGCGGGGGTAGATGTCGTTGGTGAACATGACCCCATGACCGATGAAGACTTCATCTTCAATGGTAACGCCTTCGCAGATGAAAGAATGCGAGGAGACCTTGCATTGCGCCCCAATCACTGCGCCTTTCTGAATTTCAACAAACGTGCCGATTTTGCTTCCCGCGCCAATCGTGCAGCCATACAGGTTGACCAGATCGGAATGAAAAATGCGCACGCCTTCAGCGAGCACTACGTTTTTAGAAACGGGCATAGTTACACCTCTCCCCTCGAGTTATTCAGTTGTAAGTTTATCAGGGATATCGACATGGGCAAGAAATTTTCCGCCATATGAGATAAAAATATTATACCAATGAAATGTCGTATTGTTATTGTGATATTTTTTACAAATAAAACCAGTCGCCTGACTGTGTCAGTTTACAGGGTTCAATATTAACTCAATCCTGTCGTCGCGAGGCATGCCTCGCCCCTACGCAGGAAATCACCTACCCTTTCATCCCCCGCGGCGTGGCGGCCAGGAATTTTTTTGTCAGGAATTGCGGTTCGGTGATCGCGGCCCCGATGCTGACCATGAAGGCCCCCCGTTCAAAGGCGGCCGCCACATCCTGCGGCGTGTGGTAGCGTCCCTCGGCATTCACCGGTTTGCCGGTCTCCTTGACCAGAAAGGCCACCAGGTCCAGGTCCGGCCCAAGTAGTTTGGGACTTTGCGGGGTGAAACCAGACAGGGTCGAGGCGATGATATCGGCTCCCTGCCCGGCGGCAAACAGCCCTTCCTCGCCGGTGGAGATATCGGCCATCACCAGAGAGCCGCGTGCATGCACCGCATCCACCAATTCCTTGAAGCTGCTCCCATCAGGACGTGGCCGCGGGCTGCCGTCCAGGGCCACGATCTCGGCTCCGGCATCCACTACGGCCAGCGCTGACTCGAGTGTGGGGGTGATGTAGATATCGAATCCGGGGTGCTCCTGTTTGAAGATGCCCACAATGGGCACATCCACCAATGCGCGCACGGCGCGGATGTTCTCCGGACGGCATGCGCGGATGCCATTGGCTCCGGCTTGCACTGCTGCCTGGGCGATGGGCCCGGTGAACTGCGGCCCGACCAGCGGCGGCAGCGATTGGCAGGAAACCACCAGCCCCCCCTGTAATTTTTCTAATACAGCTTGCATGTTTTCCTCCCGATCACGCATATTGCATGAATGCTTTTTCTTATTGTAATCCCATAAAGAAACCGCAGGGCCAACGGCCCTGCGGTGAAAGAAATAAGGTTTACAAATTGATGTTAGTTCCGTCCAGGCAGGCTGAGGTTCAGGCCGGGGTTGGGGATTTCAGGAACAGCGGGCATCTGGAAGCCGTCCAGTCCGGGCAGGGACGGGAGTTGACCTTCAAACTCCATCAGACCGCTGCGCACCTGCGGCCATTGCCCACCGGCTAACTGTTGGGTGAGGGTGTCGACTTGTCCTGCCAGTCCTTGCAGGGCAGGCAGGCCGCTGTTGTTCAGGCTGGCTTTCAGGTCGGCGCTGAACTGGGCGATCTGATCCAATTCGGCCAGCGATATCTTGCCGTCTTCAAACCCCTGGCGGATGCCGCCGGTAAAGGCTTCCAACTGTGACAGCATATCCGGCAGTTCGCTGGCGATGTTCTGCGGGGGTGTGGCCAGGGCGTTATTGATCCTGGTCTGGATATCCGCCTGCGCCTGGGCTTGCCATTGCGGAAGGGCTTCCTGCACAGTGCCGGCGTGCTGCTCGACGGTTGCCATGGTCTGGTTGAGCTGCTCGATCGACTGCGAAGCGTACTCTGCTCCTTGTTCAAGGATGGCCAGCATTTCATCGGTGTATTCTGCCATGTTCGAGAGGTCTTCCTCGATGGCAATCAGCAGTTCGATCGTTTCATAAGCCAGTTCACCATACAGGGCATAGTAAGCGCCCATCAGTTCTTCTGTATAATAAATGGCTTGCTCAATCTCACCGTAATACATCATCATATAGGCCAGTTCTTCATCCGAGATGGTACCGTCGGCGGTGGCCTCGGTGGTTGTGGTGTAGGACTGTTCAGACGCCGTCACTGCCTCGGCGACAGCTTCGTCGAGCATTTCAGCAAGCTCCTCTTCTGTGATCGTCATTGCATCCATGTCCGGGGGCGGGGTTGGCGTCGGCAGGGCTGTCACAGTGGCCTGCACTGCGCCCTCGATGGTGGCCTGCATGGCGGCTTCGGCCTGGCCGGTTGCCAGTACGGCGGCATCCACGGTTGCCTGCACGTCTACTTCATCGTTCCCGGGCAGCATCGAACAGCCGGTCATGGCTGGTATTGTCAGGGATAGCAATAAGATAAAACAAATCCATTTCTTCATTTTTTGCTCCTTGTGCGTTGTTTGCAGTTTTCTTAATTGTATTGAATGATTCGTCATCCGGGCATAAAAATTTACTTAAAGATATGATGAGAACCTTTCTAATATTGTTGACAAACCAATTTTGCCGCAGTATATTACTAATATACAACTGTGGATGTACCATTTCTGTCAACATTACAACCCACATTGCTTTCATAAAAATCGAATCATCCGGGGATGCGTTGATCCGAGCACCTTATTTGGTCGCTTGCCTGATGGGCAGGGTGTTCGGGGAGCAAGTAGCGAAACCGGCCGGTGTGGGCCGGTTGTTTTTGTTCACTGCATGAGTGGAAAGCATAGAAAAGCTGGAGCGGTCATATGGCACAATCTGAGAACCCCGCAACGAACATAGGGATTGATCTGGATCAAATTGAGGCTGTTGAACGGCAGCGCGTGATGGTTGTTGAGGACGAAGTAGACACCATCTTCCTGTTGAAGCAGATCTTCCGCATTGCAGGCTTCAATGTGGTCAGTGCAATGGATGGCGAAGAAGCCTTGAAAAAGATCGTCAAATATGAACCAGATATGGTCTTGCTGGATATCATGATGCCCGACATGGATGGCTGGGAGACACTGGAATACATGCGCCAGATGACCGAAGTGCCGGTCATTATCATCTCGGCGCTCGGTACCAAGCAAGACGTGGTGCGCGGTTTGCGGGCCGGGGTTGATGATTATGTCACCAAGCCTTTTCACTCTGAAGAGTTGATCGAACGCGTGCGGGCTGTTTTGCGCCGCGCCCAGAAACCCAAAGAGATCAGCCGCTTCATTTTCCCGCAGGTGGGTTTGATCATCGACCAGATGAATCAGGAAGTGGCCTTCAATGACCGCACCATCAGCCTCACCCAGCGCGAATTTGCGGTGCTCTCGGTGTTGGCCAAGCATGCGCCTGCCATTGTCAGCTATGAAACCATTGCCAGTGAAGTGTGGGGTGAGGAAGAGACTAATTCTGCCAATGCCCGCAAACGCACCAAATACCTTGTTTACTTGCTGCGGCAGAAATTCAATGAGGCTGACCCTGATAATAAGCTGATTGTCAATGTTGACCGGCTGGGCTACAAACTGGAAACCGAGAAACGCGAAGACTGAGAGTTTGAATCCTGGAATCTTTGCAGGCAGGCCCGAAAATGGCTTGCCTGTTTTGATTCGTACCCTGAGGCTGTCGAAGGGTGCGGCGTGTTTCCCTGGTACCCAATCCCTAATTCGTTAATCCCCTTGTTTTTATATTGACAGTCGATATATCGTGTGGTAATATATCGTTATCCGATATAACGATTGACGATATAAGAGGTGACCGATGCTGGATGAAAAAACGATACGAAAATACCTTCCCCTTTCAGAGGCTACCTATTACATCCTGCTGACCCTGGTAGAGCCGCTGCATGGGTATGGTGTCATGCAGAAGGTGGAGGAGATCAGCAAGGGCGCGGTGACGATTGGGCCAGGTACGCTGTACGGCGCTTTCTCTCACCTGGAGAAAGAAAACCTGATCGTGATGACGGGGCAGGAAGAACGCCGCAAGTTGTATACCCTGACAGAAAAAGGCCGCCAGGTGCTGCTGGATCAGATCCGGCGCATCGAGATGATGGCGGACACTGGACGGGAAATGAAAAAGAAATTGGACACGATGAATGGAGAAGGATAAGAAAATGGGTACCGTACGGAAAATTCGATGGTTTTGGGCCTGGCAGGATGGAGATGAAGAAAACTGGCTGAATGATATGTCTGCTAAAGGCTTGCACCTGCTACGGGTGAACTTTCCCTGTTTTTATCATTTCGTAGAGGGAGAACCTTCCACCTATGTTTACCGGTTGGATTTCAAGTCCTTCTCAAAGAAGGATATGGACGAATACGTGTAGATTTTCAAGGATGCGGGATGGGAGCATGTTGGTCAGTTCTTCAATGGCTGGCAGTATTTCCGCAAGGCCTTTGTGCCGGGTGAGATGATGGATATTTACAGCGATGCGGAATCGAAAATTGGAAAATACAACCGCTTGTTGCTGTTTCTGGTGCCCTTCATCCCGCTGCTGTTTTTCTCTTTGATCAGTGTTTCTGCCAATAGTTGGCTGTTTATGCAAGTCATTGATGTCTTTCTACTGGTGATCTATTTTGTAAGTTTTTTCAAGCTCTGGCAAAGGATCAAGGATTTGAAAAAGCAGGTTTGAGAAGGTTGTTTGTCTGCAATCAGAGCGTAACCCCAACCTCCCGCGAGACCATGATCCGCGGGAGGTTGGTATTGATCAAAAACGAAACAGGTGGACGGATTGGGATGGCTAATTCTTCAGCACCATTTCAATGCGGGTCAGGATTTCTTCCGGGGCCACCTCAGCCGGGTCGTTCAGATAATATTCTCGATAGTTGTGATTTTAAAAAAATAAGTGCTTGCGGTTCACAAATTATCCAGAAGTCATTGTGTACTCCTGTTTGGTAAATAATAGGGCGAATACCTGGGACACATCAATGTCTTGGTCAAGC
>JAIOTF010000149.1 GCA_021107195.1 Anaerolineaceae bacterium
AATTTCATTCTACACCATTTTGCAAAACCGCGTCCGCGTTTCCTACCGCAGGGTGTACTAAAGTGTTGTAGAAAAAAGAGCCTCTAAGCTGATTATGTAGATCAACATAAAATCACAGAGAGGCTCTGAAATGGATTTTAGCACAAAAGCAAAAGAAGAAATCACGAAGATACTGGCAAAAGAGATCGGGGAACATATAGAAGTGGCGGGATGAAGGAGAAGTAAAGTTTGATTTGCAACTTTTTGATTTGTGTGCCGAGATGCGTCGTTTGGTTGAGCATTGTCGTTCTTTGACAATGGTGCAAGAAATTGATCTCTCTTTGCAAATTGACCTTGCATTGGAAGTCTCGCTCTTGCGAGTAAACGCTGATTCTTTCCGCCTGGAGCAGGTTTTCCGCAATATCCTGAATAACGCTTTGCGCTACACTGAAGCAGGAGGGAAAATCGTCGTCACTCTGACCAGAGCGCGCACTGCTTGTCTCGATGGGGAGAAAGATTGTCTGGTCACAAGCATCCATGATACAGGCGCAGGCATTCCTGAAAAGGACTTGCCCTATGTTTTCGAGCGGTTTTATCGCGTAGACGCTTCTCGCAGTCGCCAAAATGGCGGCCGTGGTCTGGAACTTGCCATCGTGCGCCGCATTATCATAGGGCATGAGGGCAAAGTTTGGGCAGAGAGCCAACTTGACAAAGGAACGACGATAACCTATGCACTGCCATTCCGCTAAAGCCTGGCTATTGATCCCTGCCCAGGCTGCGGTTAAGCGGCACGCTCCAAAGACACCAGCAGGGTGTCTTTTTCCACTTTTTGACCGGGCTGCACCGCCACCTGGGCTACCTTGCCTTCAAACGGAGAGCGAAATTCCATCTGCATTTTCATCGACTCCAGGGTTACCAGCAGCTGCCCGACACCGACCATCTCCCCATCGGCGGCATGCACTTTCAACACCACTCCCGGCATCGGAGCATGCAGCTTGTCTTCGTCAGTAGACCTGTCCACTGCTTGTTCGCTGTTATTTTCATTGTCCGTCTGCACTTCTGCCACCAACTGTCTTCCTTCAGTGGTGATGGCGTAGGTGCCGTTATGCTGATGGTACAGATACATATCGCGTTGATGATTGCCGTGGGTAAAACAGAACAAACCGGGATGATCCAGCGGCAGCAGACCGATATTGACCTGCTGTCCATTCAACCGCACCTGCTCACCCCTGATCTCCACCTGGTATTGCCTTCCAGAAATTTGAACACTGTATAAAGACATGGAAAACTCCTCTCAATAACCGCTCATTTGCTCGCGCCAGGCAGCAGAACGCCAGGCGCTGAAAGTTTTATTCTGGGTATCGATCATTTTGTGCCAATCTGAACGCGTGTGATGCAGCAACAAAGCTGTCGCTACAGCAGCATTTTTCTCCAGCACGAGTGCTGCTTCTGGCAACACCGGCTGAAAAGAATCGAGATACGTGGTATCAATCTTCCCGGCGACAAAGCGCGGGCTTTCCACTACCCGCTTGAGAAAATCTAAATCGGTCTGCACGCCGCCAAGCTGAAATTCGTCCAGGGCGCGGCGCATACGGGCCAGCGCCCGGATACGGTCTTCTCCCCAGACAATGATTTTTACCAGCAGCGAGTCGTATTCTGCATTCACCTGCATACCGGGCGAAATCGCACCATCGATGCGTACGCCGGGTCCCAGAGGATAATTCAAATAGGTGATCTCACCGGTTGCTGGCAAAAAGCCCTGTTGCGGATCCTCTGCCAGTACCCGCACCTCAATCGCAGCGCCGTGCTGTCTTACCTGTTCCTGACGCAAAGTCAGCGGTTGTCCGTCTGCCAGACGGAGCTGCGCCTGTACCAGGTCGATACCGGTTACCATTTCGGTAACCGGATGTTCCACCTGAATGCGTGGATTGATTTCAATGAAATACAGCTCACCCTGTGGGTCGAGTAAAAATTCTACTGTGCCCAGGCTGCGGTAATTTAAAGCTTGCCCTAACTGCAACGCATAGCGGTAAAGACGCTGGCGCAATGCCGTATTCAGCCCCGGGGCGGGCGCTTCTTCGATTAATTTTTGCATACGGCGCTGGATTGAGCATTCGCGCTCGCCAAGGATAAGCACATTGCCGTTCCCGTCACCCAGAATTTGCACCTCAATATGGCGCGCCTGGCGCACCAGCGGCTCAAGATAAACCTGATCATCGCCGAAAGCAGCAGAGGCTTCCTGACGGGCCGCCGTCACCATGCTTTCAAGTTCAGTGCGGTTATAGGCAATACGAATTCCCCTTCCGCCGCCGCCTGAAACAGCTTTGATCAGCACGGGGAAATCAATTTGCTGCGCCAGATTGCTGGCAGATAATTCAGCATCAATAGGAATATCAGGCCCCTCCAACACGGGCAGACCCGCCTGGCGGGCAAACTGACGGGCCGCCAGCTTGTCACCGGTCAGCTTGAGAGTTTCGGGGCCTGGACCGATAAAAGTTATCCCGGCTTGCTCCACCGCATGGGCGAATGCCGCGTTTTCAGAAAGAAAACCGTAACCGGGGTGAATGGCCTGTGCACCGCTCTGGCGCGCAGCCGCCAGCAGCGCTTCAATATTGAGATAACTTTCACTGGCGCTGGCTGGACCGATACACACCGATTCATCGGCATAGCGTGCGTGGGGCGCACCGCGGTCGGCTTCCGAATAAACAGCCACGCACGGCATACCCAGCTCGCGGCAGGCACCCAACACACGTAAGGCAATTTCTCCTCGATTCGCAACCAGTATTTTCATTCGCCTGCTCCTTTAAAGGGGGATGTTCCCATGTTTACGCGCCGGAGCAGCCTGACGCTTATTCCGCAGGCTTTCCAGTGCGGCAATCAAGCGCATGCGCGTTTCCGCAGGAGAAATTACATCATTCAAATAACCGCGCGCTGCAGCTGTGTAGGGGTTTGTAAATTTTTCGCGATATTCGCGGATGTGCTCCTGCCGGACAGCATCCGGGGTGGAGGCGGATGCCAGTTCTTTGCGAAAGATGATATTCACTGCGCCTTCAGGACCCATCACTGCGATTTCGGCATTAGGCAGGGCAAAGTTCAAATCACCGTGCAGGTGTTTGGAACTCATCACAATATATGCGCCGCCATAGGCTTTGCGTAAAATAAGCGATACTTTGGGAACGCTTGCTTCCGCGTAGGCATAGATCATTTTCGCACCATGGCGGATGATGCCGCCATATTCCTGCTCCACACCAGGAAGAAAACCGGGGGTATCCACCAGGGTAACCAGCGGGATGTGGAAGGCATCACAGAAGCGAATAAAACGTCCGCCCTTATCGGCAGCATCAATATCCAGCACGCCCGCCAGATGCGCAGGCTGGTTGGAGACCACCCCCACCACGTGGCCATCGAGGCGGGCAAAACCCACCACCAGGTTGGGGGCATGCTGCTTTTGTACTTCCATAAAATCGCCATTGTCAATCAGACATCGAATAACCGCATGCACATCATACGCTTTTTGCGGGTCAACCGGCACCAATTGTTCTAACTCTGGTGTGGCGCGTTGGGCATCATCGCCGGGGGCCTGGTCAGGTGGCTGCACCAAATTGTTATCCGGCAAAAAGGACAACAAACGACGTACGGATCTCAATACCGTGCGCTCATCTTTCGCAGTAAAATGCGCCACACCACTGCGCCCTGCATGTACAGCCGCACCGCCCAGCGAATCAAAATCAACTGTTTCATGGGTTACGGCGCGCACCACTTCCGGACCGGTGATGAACATGTGTGCTGTGCGCTCCACCATAAAGATAAAATCGGTGATGGCGGGTGAGTAAACTGCTCCGCCGGCACACGGACCGAGGATAACCGATATCTGCGGAATGATACCCGAAGCGCGCGCGTTGCGATAGAAAATTTCGCCGTAGGCGGCCAGCGAGTCTACCCCCTCCTGAATGCGGGCGCCGCCTGAATCGTTCAAGCCCACCAGCGGAGCGCCATTTTGTAACGCCAGATCCATCAGGCGAGCAATCTTCAAGCCATGCGCTTCCCCCAAAGAACCACCCAGTACGGTGAAATCCTGGGCATAGGCATATACAATGTGTCCATCCACCTTGCCCCATCCGGTAACCACGCCGTCGCCCAAGGGGTGCGACACTTCCATACCAAATCCGCTGGCACGGTGGGTCACAAAGGTGTCTGTTTCCATGAAACTGCCAGGATCATACAATAATTCCAGGCGCTCTCGTGCGGTAAGTTTTCCCTTTTCGTGCTGCCGGTCAATGCGTTTTTGTCCACCGCCTAAATTGACTTCGGACCGCATCGCTTGCAAGCGGGATGGTTTATCACTCATACTTAAATCTCCAGAATGCTAAGAATTGTTTGTGAGTCCTTCTCTGCGACAGGAGCATCTCGGTTTATAGTCTGCCAACAGTTTGTCAGGTTGACGAAAGTACGTACAACGGTTACACAATTACTGGATAGCACGGTAAACTGCCTGAAAATCAGTGCGGCCTTCCACTGCTAAAGCAGCATAAGCGCCCTGATCTGGGGCCCAGTGCAGCAGTGACCAGCGGTGGTCTTCTTCTGGTTCAAGCAGATGCTTAAGCGCAACCTGCCGCCCGGGCAGAATCGAAAAGGCATTCGTCGGGTGGCAAAAGCCTTCCCCCCTGGCTTTGAGGTAAGCTTCTTTTTGAGTCCAGCAAGCATAGAAGGTATTCGCTTTCTGCTGTGTGGGAGCAGTGCGGAACATCTGTAATTCTGCCGGGGAAAAGAATTTGCTTGCAATGACATCCATCTCCAGGCGATCATCGAGCCACTCCAAATCAATACCCACTGGCCGATGGCGACAAATTGCATACATGGCTAAATCGCCGGAATGCGAAAGATTGAACTCCAATCGCTGACCACTGGCGAGGTCAAATGGGTGTACCAGAGAAGGTTTCCCGTGATCGTTGTAAGTGAAATGAAGGTCTCCGGGTTTGATGTGGATATATTGCCAGAGAATGTGACGCAGCCAACCACGGGCAGCGATAAACCGTTCCTGCAATCGCATATCGCGCAAACGCGCTGCCCGCATTCGTTCTTCCGGCGAAAGGACACTGTAAAAATGGTTGAGCTCAGACTGCGCTAGTTTTAGGGGGGCCTGCCAGACGTGTACTTCATCTGCGTTTAAAGATACAGGTTCAATTGGATAGCGCCAATCCCAAGATATGACTTGATCCATAACGGTTTTCATGATGGCTTTCCTTTCATTCACTAACTATCAATGGTGATTCGGGACGATAAAGATCCAAAGTTGTCGGAAGTTGAATTCCCTGCACCCGCAAACTTTGCAGTCGATAGCGGTAAGCACAGCCGCGCAACAAATGCAGGGCTATATTGGCTGCATGCCGGTTATTTACTGGTTCCAAATAGGTGCCACGCGCCCAATCATTGAAAGTGCCCATAACCGGACCGCACCAAATCTGATAATCCATCTCTCGCCCCGGTTCGCCGATGCACGACCAGCGTGATGCCAGACCAAGATACCAACGGAAAATCAGAGCCATTTTCATTTTCGGGTTTTTACGGGCTTTTTCGAGCTGCGCGGGGTCGCGTTTCTGGAAGAATCGTTCCGTATCTGCCCACACCGTCTCCAGCGAACGTTGAAAAACCTTCGTTTCCAGACGTTGCCGCTCCTGCGGTGGTATGTCTTCCACAGAGGCATAGCTGGTATACAACTCATACAATTTCTGTGGCCGCATGGCAAACAGGGTGCCCTTCTTCAACACTTGCACCCGGCCGCCCATCTCGAACATATCCGCCGAAGGCGCCATGGCCACGTCCGTCATGGCGGCTGTTGCCAATAGCTGCTTGGTGTGTGCGGATGTTCCTGCCTCAACGCTGGCATGATTGATCGAACCCGTCACGACATAAGCAGCCCCCATCATGTACGCCGCCAGGACAGCTTCCGGTGTACCAATGCCTCCCCCTACCCCAACCCGCGGTGGATGAGCATACTCATACTGTGCTTGTATTTCATCTCGCAGCGCCAGCATGGTGGGCAGCAAACAAACCAAAGGACGTTGGTCTGTATGCCCGCCCGAATCGGCTTCCACAGTAATGTCATCCGCAACCGGTACCAGGCGCGCCAGTCGTGCCTGGTCGGCGCTGATCCGTCCAGCGGCCAGCAGCGATTCGAGGATTTTCTCCGGAGCGGGCTGCATGAATTGAACAGCCACCTCAGTGCGCGAGAGCTTGGCGATAATGCGATTCTTGATCACTACCCTGCCATCAGCATCTTGAGATAATCCAGCAGCCCGGTATTGCACAAGACTGTCGCTCAAACGGATGAATGCGGCCGCTTCAACTGTTTGAACCCCATAGCGTAAATAGAGTTCCACTGTATGCTGCTCAACCTGTGGCTCAAACGGACTGTGCAGCAGGTTAAATGCATATGGCCCTTCAGGCAGGGCAGACTGAATCTGTTTAATCGCCTCTTCAATACGCTCAGGGGAAACACCCCCTGCACCATACACGCCCATCAAACCGGCCTGACCCAGGGCAATCACCATCTGAGTGGAAGCGATCGCATTGGCCATTGCTCCGGCATAATACGCTGCACGCACTCCGTAATCCCGCAGAAAACCAGGATCTCCAAACTGACCTATCCCCACTGGCGGTACCCAGGCCAGCACCTTTTGTCCATCTTCTGAAGCGCCCGCATGGTACACGAGGCCTGTACCCTCTGTCGTGAGTACAGCTGTCAGGGGCGCATCCAGGTTTAACAGACAGTCTCGCAGTTCATTAATGCTATACGCAATTTCTTTTGTAAATGGTGTTCCCATTTCCTTTTTAATGCTGCGTGTATTTTCCAGCATGGTCTTTATCCTTCCCGTAACTCCAAACCAATATTCAAAACCTTGTAGATGCGTTTGCCGTCCGCCCACAGGCTGGCATCGGCTAAAACAGTCGTCCGCCCTCGCGTGGACTGCAAATCCTTGATCTGGATTTCGATTTCCATCTCGTGATGAGCGGGTGTGATCTGGCCGCGATACTTCCACTGCATTATTTGTCCCTCCAGTAAGCCGAAACGCGGAGAATCAAAATCACGTCCCAAACCCAATGCAAGACAGTATGCTTGCATTGTCTGCTGCATGGCCTCCACCCCCAATGATCCGGGCATGACCGGGTCCTGGTAAAAATGACAGTCAAAGAACCAGTCCTTTGGAATGACTGCTTTGCGGGCATAGACCAT
>JAIOTF010000095.1 GCA_021107195.1 Anaerolineaceae bacterium
CGCCGAGCTGCCCAATTGATCTGAATAACGGGAACTGCCGTCAGAAGCAGAAGCGCTGTCGTATGGATTCCAGTTTCCCGTGTAAGAGATCAAAGGACTGGTATCTTCATAGGTTCCCACGCCAGGAGTCTCAGGATTGGAAACAATCAGAGCATCCACATCAATGATGCCGCCTGAAGCATGGGTAATAGTAATTGTGTGCGGGCCTTCATCAGCCATTAACGGGCTGGCCCATTCCCGTTGATAGGATGGGCTGGCTGCATATTGATTAAGGGTATAGATCAATTGACCGTCAATGCGAATCTCTGTAGTACCGTTATTGACATTGGCGGTATATATCAAATTAACCTGGGTTCCAGTGAAGCGGAACAAGGCATAATTACCAATTGTGCTGGAATAATGGCCGCTGCCGCCTGATGCACTGGCAGCATTGTAGAGGGTCCAGTCACCAACATAAACCATGTGCGGATCGGTATTCTCATAAGTGCCGGGCCCCACAGGGTCAGGCAACTGGATATCTTCAATCTCCAGAGCGTCAATACTGATATGCGCACCAGTGGCATGTTCAATGGTCAAAGTGTGCGGGCCGTTGTTATCCAGGATCTGGCTCTGCCAGCGCTTCTGGAATTCCAGACTGGCACTGTATTGATTCAAGGAGTCGATTTTTTGTCCATCAATAAAAATATCGGCAATGCCGCGGTTGGTGTAGCCGGTGTAATATAGGGTGAGGTGAGTACCACTAAAAGTAACAGAAACAGTATCCCCGACTATTTCAGAATAATGATTGCCGCCGCCGGAGGGGCCACTGCCGCTCCAGGCAGTCCAATCACCACTGTACTGGAAATGGCTGTCGGTATCTTCATAATACCCTTGTCCCAAAGGAGCATTGGGGTCAGGATTGGTGACCTCAAAAGCGTCAATCACTACCTGTCCAGCCACGGAATGGGTCAGCAAAATGGTGTGCGGTCCTGAATCAGCCTGGATCGGACAATCCCATCTTTGCTGCCATTGTTCTGTGGGAGCTGCCATGCTGAGAGTAGTGACCAGATTGCCGTCAATGCGGATTTCCATGCTGCCGCGGTTGGGCGCTTTGGCATAGATAAGGCTGACCTGCGTTCCGGTAAATTCAAGACTGGCGGTGCTGTTGAGGGTTGTGGAGGCGCGGTAGGTTCCACCAAGAGCATTGCCGGAATTGAGGGTTGACCAGGTGCCTGTCCAGGTAATATCCCCACTGGGGTCATCGTACCAGCCAACGCCCACCTGGGCAGGGGCTGCCACGCCGCTATTTATCGAGATTGGCGCATCCAATTGGACAGGTGCAGGGGCGTTTTGTACGTTCTCCCCCACAGCCATAACCGGAACAGGCGTACCAGCAGCAATCGGCGCTTGTCCACCAAAGGAAGCCTTGTCAAGCGACGCCGATTGAGCCACAGGGTCAAGCAGCCCGACAGCATTCTGCTGGGGCACTTCGCCTGCCTGGCCTGTCAGAGCTTTGGCCTGAACGGGGACAGGCGTGACCATGGTGAACAAAAAGACCGTCAAAAACAATTTATGCATCCAGTTTTTTTTCATACCGCACCTTCTCCAAAAAGGACTTCAAAAATGATTGTGAAATCAGATTCTCTATAATTCTGCATAAGAACTTCAATTAACGAGGGACATAAAGTTACAATGAGCTCATTGTCCTTTTTCATTGTAGCTTAAGGCAAGGTTTTCCCAATTTACAATATTGTAAGGACGCGTTATTGATCCCCTTTTAACGCATTTTTCCAGGATAACTAGGAGAATCAGACCATCCTGATATAAAAAGCTGCAATCCATCAAATATTTGCAGCCCGCCCGGGATAGGCTCATGGGCGGAAAATGACACTGTGCTCCTGCAAGAGCTGTTTGAGCAGAACGACGGCGCTTTCCGTTTGTTCATTTTCAGGAAGCTGGAGATCGACTGGCACATCCGTACTGTACTGGTCACCGACCCACACCGTCTCAATGCGCGAGGGATCAATGATCGTCTTGATCAGGTTCAATTCCAGGCGGGTCAACTTAACGGCAGTCACAATGGTGATCAACCCGGCATCGAGCATAATGTTAGCCAATTCCGCCAGGCGGCGGATGTGCTCCTGGCGGTATTCGCCATTGCCCTTCTGTTTGATGTCGAGGTTAACGCCGTAGACGACGCTGCCCATACCAAAGTAGTATACAAATTTACCTTCAGCGAAGAGCCGCTTCTCGAAGGCGCGGGCAATGCGCTTGCGGCCGACGCCCTGGCAGCCGGTGATGATGACCAATGTCGGGCGCTGGTTATAACGCTCAGCGCGCTGCTGTATGCTCACGTCACTCTTGATCCATTTTGAGTCACGCAGCATTTTTTCCTGGCGCGCCCATTCCTGCTCATCCGTCAGCGCCTCAAGCACAATCCCGCCGCCGCAAATCTCGTAATCATCAACGATCACAAAACGGCCTGTATCGGTCAGCGACTCCGAGAGGTCAAAAGCGATCGCCCAATGGAGACTCAAAATACATTCCGCCACATCGTGCAGTTCAATTTTGTTCTTCTGTACGCTGACGGCCACATCAGAGGCGTCGATCACGCGCAGAATTTGCTCGATCTGCACTTTGACGCGGGCCATACCCAACTTCAAGACATACTGCTTTTTAGGCAGCATGGGTTTTTTGCCCAGCCAGAACAACGACACGCGCAACCGGGAAGAGACCTGTGGAGGCGGTTCATGCGCCAGGGCTGCCACCTCACCGCGCTGGATGTAAATCTGCTCATTAAGGATAAACCCTGCTGCCTGGCCGCTGATGGCCGAATCCGTCTGCGGGGCAGCAAAACTTTCGATGGTTTTCACCTGGCTGCGCTTGGTGGAAGGGTAGAAAATGACCTCATCCCCGATTTTCATCCGCCCGCTGATGATGGTGCCTGCCACAATGCGGCGGTCATCGTCAAATGAGGTGAACTTGTACACATCCTGCACGGGCATACGGAAAGGTTTATCTTCCAAAGATGGCGCTTTTTGGAAGCGGTCGAGGGCAGTCAGAACCGTATCGCCCTGATACCAGGCCATATTTTTACTCGGGCTGGAGATATTATCCCCTTCCTTGCCGCTAACCGGAATATAACCCAGCGGCTGCATGCCGATCTCGGATAGAAATGCACTGTACTCTTTGGTCACAGATTCAAAAACATCCTGACGGTAATCGACGAGATCCATCTTGTTGACAAGGACAACAATCTGTTTGATGCCCAGCATCCATAACAGGTAACCATGCCGGCGGGAGTTTTCCATCACGCCTTCATGGGCATCGATCACCAGAATAGCGGCCTCGGCGCGCGAAGCGCCGGTAACCATGTTGCGGATGAATTCAATATGCCCGGGAGCATCAATAATAATGTAATTTCGCTTTTCGGATTTGAAGAAAACACGGGCTGCATCAATGGTAATGCTCTGGGCACGTTCGTCCTTGAGCGCATCGATCAAATAGGCATACTCAAAGGGGCTGGCATTGCGCTTGCATTCCAGGCGCACTTGTTCCAGCTTGCCATGGGGCAATGAATCAGTGTCAGCCAGCAGCCGCCCAATGACGGTGCTTTTACCGTGATCCACGTGGCCGACAAAGACCACGCTCATTTTCTCCAGACTGGTTGTAGTGAAGTCTGCCATGCCTACATATATCCTTCCCGGCGCAAAGTCTCCAGCCCGCCGCCGTCATCTTTATCCTGGGCGCGGCCATCACGCTCGGCAATGTGGGAAAACTTGCCGGTCTTCAATTCTTCAATGATCTCCTGCACGTTTCTGGCCTCTGATTCGACAGACAGTGTGCAGGGATAACAACCCAGCGAGCGGTAGCGCTTGTTATCGCCGTGGTTGTAATACAGGGACACGGTGGGAATGTTTTCGCGGGCAATGTATTCCCAGATGTTGAGTTCCGTCCAGTCGAGCAGGGGATGAATGCGCACGTTGGTGCCGGGAGCGAAATCGGTTTTGAACTGATTCCAGAATTCGGGCGGCTGTCCGCCGATGTTCCATTCGTTTTGCTTGTCACGCGGCGAGAAATAACGCTCCTTGGAGCGTGAGCCTTCCTCATCAGCGCGGGCACCAACAATAACACCCTCATAGGGTTGGGAATTCTCCTCACGCTCATAGCGCCCGGTGGCATGGTTGAAGCGCATGCGTACGCCGGTGGCATTGATGGTGTTCTTCAAGGCTTCGGTTTTGAGCAAACGGCAGCAATTAATGCGGTCTACGTTGCCATCGGGAAAAGTCTGTTTGGCTTCCAAAGCTTCAATATTGGATCCAACAACCATAGGCAAATGCCAGTCGCGGGTCAACTGATCGCGGTACTCGATCATCTCGGGTATCTTGTAGTGAGTGTCAATATGTACGAGGGGAAAGGGAACGTGACCAAAAAAGGCTTTCTTTGTCAGCCAGAGCAAGACTGTGCTGTCTTTGCCCATTGACCACAACATGCACAGGTTCTTGAAATTAGCGTAAGCTTCCCGCAGGATATGGATGCCCGTGCTTTCCAGTTCGTCAAGATGATTCATTTCATAATTCCTGTCGTTCAATTAATGCTGTCTGAATTTGTAGCAACGACCTCAGTCGTTAAAGGTCTGACTTAATGATTAAAATCGTTACTACACGAGATTATATTGTGTGTCCTTAACAAGGCAATCACTGCTGCTACACATTCCTCAAGGGATTGTTTGCTGGTATCCAGCACCAGCTCGGGAGATTGCGGCGGTTCGTACGGTGAACTGATACCGGTAAATTCGGGAATCTCACCCGCCTGGGCTTTTTGATAAAGCCCCTTGGGGTCGCGGCGGATGCACTCCTCCAAAGGACAGTTGACGTAAATCTCAAAAAAATTACTGTCCTGCAATAATTGACGCACAGTCTGTCGATCTGTACGCAGCGGACTGATGAAGGCGGTCAGTACGATCAAACCGGCATCGCTCAACAGGCG
>JAIOTF010000152.1 GCA_021107195.1 Anaerolineaceae bacterium
CAAGTTTGCTATGCCCACTACCGTCAACTCTATCCTGCTCTCAAGCCGACCTTTGACAAGCTCGATTAGTCGCGGTATAATATACAAGGTTGTATATAATTCAAGACCGAAAACGAGAGGAATTAAAATGTCCACCCGGCTGGTCATCCTGGGCCTGTTGCGAGAACGGCCGCTATACGGCTATGAGATCAAACAAATCATTGAGGAGCACATGGGCGATTGGACCTCCATCGCCTTTGGCTCCATCTATTTTGCCTTGAGCAAACTCGATGAGGAAAAGTTCATTGAGAAGGTGTCCACCGAGAAAACGGGCAGCCGTCCCTCGCGCAGCATCTACCAGATCACCGAGGTCGGGCAGGCGGAGTTCCTGCGCCTGCTGCGACAGGTCTGGAGCCAGGTAGAGCGCCATTACTTTGCCTTCGACGTCGGCTTCTTTTTTGGGGATGCGTTGCCGCTGGAAGAAACAAAGAGCTACCTGCAGAGGCGGGTGGCGCAACTGGAGAGCACCGTCCAACACATCACCGCCCACCGGGCCGAGCAACTGGCGGACGAGGCTGTGCCCCGCCTGGCGGCGGCTATCTTTGACCACTCGCTGACCCACTTTCAGGCTGAGTTGGCCTGGACGCAGGATTTGCTGGGTAAGGTGGAGCGGGGGGAGTATCCCTGATTCTCTTTTTTTGCCCGTAATACAAGATTGTATATTCTAGCCTATGTAATAAAGGAGTAAAATTATGACTTCAACTGTCAACTACCCACCGCTGCACGACAATAAGCGCCAACTGATCATCGCATTGGGTATCTATTTGATCTATACACTGCTATTGCTGGTTGCCAACGTCTTGAACTATCTCGGCGAGAAGAATGGCACGTTAGAAACGATGGAATCTATCGCTGGCATGATCATGGGCCTGCTGGCTATTCCAATATTTTGCATTGCCCTGCCCCTGTGGTTGGCCCGAAAATGGAACTTGGAATTCTCATTCTGGCCTCGGCGCAAGAACTGGCTGCTGGGAGTGACGATTGTCGTCCTCTATATATTCCTGGTGAACCAGCAATCACTAACCCGGCTCTTGACCATGGACATCTCGGCGTTCGACTTTATGATGCACTTTGTTGGGACTACGCTGTTTCAGGTTTCCTATTATCCCCTCTTTGCCGTCCTGCTACTGCCGGTGATCCGCAGGAACTTTGGCTTGGGGACCGGGTTGGTGGCAACATCTGTCCTCTTTGCCGTATACCACCTGGCTCAGTTTTACTACTTTCCGGCAGGAACGACCCTCCGGTTTCAGATCATACTTTTTGCCTCATTTCTTGTTGGCTTGCTGATGTATCTGTGGACAGAGAACCTGATCCTGACAATGTTGGCCCACAATGTTGGTGGCAGTATAGAGTTGGCCGTGAACGGTGCCCTTTTCAACCAGGTGGATGTTTTGTATGTTGTCGCGGTCATTATTGTATCCGGCCTTTTTGCCTACATGATCGTTTATGAACTACGCCACCGAGGACGCCTGTACCGGACAAAGTGGTGGCTTCAGACAGAGATAGAGTACAATCAAACGCAATACTAATAACATGAGAGATTGGAGCAACGTGGAAATCCATCGCATCAAAGCCATCCTCTTTGACCTGGATGGCACCCTGCTCAAAAACGACATGCATGATTTTATGAACCGGTACTATACCCGACTCACTGCACGTTTTGCTCATTTGATTTCTGCCGAAAAGTTCATTGAAGCAATGAACAGGGCTGCCCATGCCATGGTCGCCAATATGGGGCCAAAAACAAATGCTGAGGTGTTCGATGATGTATTCTTCCCCCTGGTTGGTTTTTCCAGAGACGATACAGCACACATTTTTGAAAATTTTTACCGTGTTGATTTTCCAAAACTGTACCGGGAAAGCTATTTCGATGCGGAAACGCCCCGTCTGATCCAAAAAGCCGGGCAGAAGGGTTTCATATGCGTGCTTGCCACCAATCCCCTCTTTCCGGAAGTTGCCACCCACCAGCGCATGGCGTGGGCTGGATTACACATTAATGATTTTGCGCTGGTTACCACGTATGAAAACAGTCGGGCCGCCAAACCGAATCTGAAATACTACCGGGACATTCTGGATTTCATCGACCAGCCTGCCGAATCCTGCCTGATGGTTGGCGATCAGACCTGGGATATGGTCGCCGGGGAACTGGGCATGCAGACCTTCCTCGTGCACAGTGCCACCACGGACTTGAAAAAGAATACACCGACACCAACCGCCGAAGGTAACCTGACTGATCTCTGCGATCTTTTCTAACAGGAGATTCCTTTAAAGAGAAAAGCTCGCCATGAAAACAACCGGCGAGCTTTATTCTATTCTGAAATTTATTCCATTGGATCAGCAGTTGCATCCGCCACAACTTCGCTTGGTAATTTCAGCCCGCTGGGAGACAAAAGAATAACCAACGCCACGATGCTGAAACCAACCGAGCCGATCAAACCAACCGGCATGGGTCCCAGAATAGGATTGACCTCTCCCTGCACCAGCAAAGCCCCGATCCCGGCAATGCCGTTGATCGCTGCATGGGCGATCACCGCTGGCCACACGCTGCGCCCCTTGAGCGACAGCCATCCAATGAACGTCCCCAAAACAAAGCAGAACCAGATCATCGCCAGCGGTCCCAACCAGGGAGCTCCCGGATATTCCAGTCCATAATTATGGCCCATCAGGATCACAGGCCAGTGCCAAACACCCCAAATAACTCCCATCAAGAGCATCGCGTTGCGTCCATCCATCAGGCTCATCAATTTCGGTTGCAAATAAGCCCGCCAGCCAAATTCCTCGCCCAGGGTCGGTATGGCATTGATCACCGGAGCAATCAGTATCGCCTGAATGGTCTGGGCGATGACAATGATCCAGGGATTGATCTCCTGCAGCGCCTGTCCTGTCGCGGCAGAACTGGTCTCCAACATATCCCTTAAGAAAGTTAAATTTGAATCATAGTTCTGTGGAAAGAACAAGAAGAAAACCGCCGCGCCCAGGATTGTCAACAGGCCCGGCCCCACCCATGCCAGCAACCAATATAACCAACTGCGTTTAAAAACCGGGCGCAGATAGGCATTCTCCCAGCCTTCTTTGGTAATGATGCGGGTCAACAGATTGGCAAGAGCTGGTGCTCCCATGTAGGTGGTTGCTAAAAGCACAAACGCCAGAGAGATATTGCCAGCCAGCTTGGGGCTGTCCACCAGACCACCCGTCAAATAAATGACCAATCCTGTTGCCCAGGCAATGCCAAACGAGATTGCGAGGTAGATCCAGATCCTTTTCGTATCCAGTGCTTTGTTCTTCATTTTCATTCTTTCTCCAGAAATGATTCAGTTAATTAGTCAGCAAGCTCTTCCAGCTGCTGCATACGCCGCTGCTCAACCAGCGGATACATCAAATAAGTCAGCGGGAAAACCGTCGAAACCAGGACCAAAACCCTTAAGAAATGTCAAAGGGAACCGCCGTCTTTTATGCAGCAGAGAAATTTAACAACGGCGCCAGCCTTTCTTTGTGTTATTCGCTTAACAAACCTGTATCAATATAGTGCAACTGTTCCAATTCAGATGACGATCAACTAGACTGGCATTTTTCAATTCTGTTCCCAGTGATTGAATGCAACGTAATGATCCGCACCTATAAGTATAAACTACGACCTAATCATCAACAAGCACATGCCCCGGACACTCTGCTCTGTTCTGGCAGGCACGAACGCTTTACAATGCCGCTCTCGAACAACGCATTGCTGTGTACCAGAAAATGGGCAGGTGCGGTTCTACATCCAGAACGTGGGCGGTTGCGCCGAGTGTATCTTGAGAAGCTGTTGCCTCACCTGCACTGCACCAAGCCTGGCGCAGGTGCAAGTGTTGGGCGGCAGAGTGGTCACGCCATCATTGACTGATTGTTACTCCTTTTCTTTTCACCGAAAAGCCACCAGTCGAAGACTGACAACAAACGGATTGCGTTATACAACCCGGAGTAGTATAATACAAACATGGGAATAAGCGGCTATAAAAGCAACAAGCATATTGTCTACTCAAACAAGTACCATGTTGTTTGGTGTCCAAAATATCGCCGCTCAGTTTTGGTAGATGAAGTAGCAAGCCGCCTGAGAGAAATAATCCTGGATGTGGCAGATGAAACAGCGTCTGAGGTTCTTGAAATAGAAATAATGCCCGACCATGTCCATTTGCTGTGCGAGGTTGACCCACAATTCGGAATACATAGATTTATAAAATTGGTCAAAGGTCGGAGTTCGCGTCTGCTTAGAAGTGAATTTCCGCATTTAAAAAGCAGGCTGCCTACCTTGTGGTCACACTCGTACTTTTTGTCTACCGTCGGTGGCGCGCCCTTAGAAATCATCAAGCAATATATTGAAAATCAATCATGGCAAAAGACAAAAACGCATCATTCATAACCGAATTGCCCTTGCAGACCAATGACCGGCAGGAGCGGGTTTTATTGGTGCGCATGGATGCCGCCCGGCAGGTCTACAATGCGTGTTTGGGCGAGAGCCTCAAGCGTTTGAAACTCATGCGTGAGTCGAAGCAATACCAGGCGGTGCGCAAGATGCGGAGCGGCAA
>JAIOTF010000130.1 GCA_021107195.1 Anaerolineaceae bacterium
AAGGTTTTTAGCCTGTTTAGCGGTCAATTGTGTAAACTTAGCAGCGAAATGTATACCCCATTCCTTAGCAAATGGCGCAACAGAACTCCAGATAGCACCTACTGGTATATCTTTGAAAGCTTCACCAATTGCAAAGTAAGTGGATTCTTGAATCGCCTCAAATTCAGCCTTTGCATCTTCAACGGCAAGAATCAATTGTGGATCTACACCACAATTACAGTTATTGACAATATAATAAATAAGCTCCATGCGCTCTGCTGCTTCTTCTGTGGCAAGCGCATTAATATACAGCCCTTGCATAAATGCACTTGTAACAGTAGTTATGGGCTCTATTAATTCAAGTTCATCTGATAATTTATTTAAACCTTGCTTAAACGGCTGATTGCGTGCCACACTTTCCCATTCAGCTAATACTGCTGGGCTTTTTAAGACTTCTTGCGAAACTGCATTAGTACCGTAGACAATTGTTTTGACTAATTCAATTAATTCATCAGAAATAGCTCCGGTTGTATCCGCATACTCAAGAACCCACTCTGCTTCATCAACAAGTGTTTGAGTAAGCGCATTCTCATAATCAACCGATTGAAATGTTTGAAACTCATTTTGAATTTCTTTTTGAAACACCATACTGAGAATCAATTTTTGGTACATTCGCCGTCGATGATCTTCGTTTCTTATACCTCGGGCACCAAAGGCTGTTCGAAAAAGCTTATCATTATTTGTTGTGTCTGTCTCATCAAAAACTGTACGTATGAAAAAACTTGCCCCACAATTGCCAGGAATATAACCCGAATATAAACTATCAAAATTATGCGGTCGTGTGCTACCCCCCTGCAAATCAGTGCGACCATGATCTTCAAACTCAAGAGCATTTTGCGCGGCAATGATTATCAACCAGACAAGGTCGAAGTCACTAACAGGGGTTCCATTACCATCATAGACCATCAATTGATGAACACTCGATAAATGGGTATCAGGATCTAATGGAATTTCATTAATATCCGTCCCTGAATCCACAACCGCTTTTATTGTATATGTTTGCCCTTGATAATCTATACTAGTCCAAGTAATTAATGTATTGCTTGCATTAGCAATACTAGTTGGCATAGCTAATGCAGAAACAAGAATCACAAAAATCAAAACGCTATTTACAAATCCATGCCAAAAAGTTCTTCTCTTCATCTTGATTACCTCCCAGACTATTCTTCTATGATAGAAACACCATCTCTTATATTTTGTGCTTTGCTTTACACAGATATAACTCCAAAGTACAAAATGGATAAATGCCAAATAGACAAAATTTTAAACCTGCCTTTGTATAGAATTTAAATTTTCATCATCTATCCAGACTGAAAACCAAATGTCTCCCTCCTCTTTGGTGACAACAAAATCAGGGTCTAAATGGTTTACCGATGAGAACACATCAATGTGTTTGACAATTCTGAATTCACTATGATTTGAACTCCAAAGCAATGCAAATTCATACATAGGGTTTGACAAATTTAACAAACAGAAACGACAAACCGCTGTATCTCAAGTGCTTTATGGGGAGGGAGAAAAATGGTATTACTGACCCACCTTATAATCAGTATAAGGGTTTTCCATTTAGACGTCAACATATTGAGTCAAGTATTTGCCCCAAAGACAGTGGGTGAATTCAGGGAATTGACAGGCGGCTTTTTATCATGAGATGTTTTCCGCCCGGGGTGCGCACCAGCCACAGATGAAGGTCGTGATGGTTGATTGGCCGTTGGTTGTTTTATGCTTGTTTTGTCGATTCACGAGTTTTTCAATTCTGTATTAGAATAGGTGCACTGCGCGAGAAGCGCATCCGGGGGTAGCCGCTTTCTATATTTTATTCTTGGTTTTCAGGCGGTCAAGTTTTGCGGGCGCGGCCTGCTTTGTCTTTTTATATTTTTTATTCAATTCCAAAGGAAAAGTTCATGTCTAAAATCGCAATTATCACAGATAGTGATTCCAGTCTGCCTGCCGATCTGGCCGCGCAGCACGGCATTCGTCAGGTGCCGATCACCATTCATTTTGAGAATGAAAGTTATACTACCGGCGTGGATATCGATGATGCCGGGGTGTTTGAAATAATCGATCGCCTGCAGAAGATCCCCACCACGGCGGCGCCTCCGCCGGCCGCGTTTGCTGATGCGTATCAAGCTGCTTTTGATGAGGGCGCGGATGCTGTGGTCTGCATTTGTGTTTCCAGTGTGATCAGTTCCACCTACAGCGCGGCCAAGACAGCCTGCGAGTTGCTTCCCGGGAAAGAGATTGAAGTGATCGATTCGCGCAATTTGACCATGGGACAAGGCTTTATGACCCTGATCGCGGCTGAAATGGCAGCACAAGGAGCTTCGGTAGCCGAGATTTCAGCCGCTGTGAAAGATGCCGGATCGCGCATGCATACCTTTGGCGCTCTGTCCACGCTCAAATATCTGGCGATGAGCGGCCGGGTGGGCAAGCTGGCGGCCGGGATGGCTGCCACGCTCAATATCAAGCCGATCCTGACTGTGAGCGATGGCAAGTTGGATATGCTGGAGAAGGTGCGTACACAGAAGCGGGCTTTCATGCGGGTGTTGAAATTAGTCACGAATACGCTGGGTGATAAATCCGTTGAGCGTATGGCGTTGGTCCATGTCAATAATCCTGAAGGGGCGCAAACTTTAAAGGATATGCTCTGCGAGAGTTTGCCCTGCCCGGATGATGTCCTCACAGTTGGGTTTACTGCGGGGCTGTCGGTGCATACCGGGCCTGGCATGGTGGCGCTGGTCTTTTTGACTGAAAAATAAAGCAGTCTGATGTAGAATGTAAGTGAAACATTCCGACAGCAAGTTTTGTCGGCTGAAATTAAAAAAACAATCTCCCGTAAGTTGTGATCTGGCGGGAGATTGTTTTTTAATCGGCAGGAATTTGATGCGCTGCGCATCGCATGTTGGGTGAGCCTGTCGAACCCGGCGATTTTATCATACCAATGTAGGAATATAAGGGGGATCGTCAATGGAATGGCCTTCGAGCCAGGCTTCCGCACCGATCTTTGTGAGCAGTTCAACACCAGCCTGCCAGGTTTGCTGGCGGGTTTCGGCGGGTACGACCTGGGCCATGGTGAGCAGCACGGCTGCTTTTTCGAGCATCCTTTCCTGGGTTCCGGACAGTTCCAGGCAGCGCTGCAGGTGGGGCAGCTTTTCTTCGCGGGGGAGGAAGAAGGCCAGGCTGCGCCGGGCGACAGCTTCCAGAACGGGGGAGGTGTTTTCCACGCTCCATTTGACGGCTTTGCGGATATCTTCCAGCGCTCTTTCTTTTTCTCCCATGCGATAGTAACAGCAGGCTCTCCATACAAAATCGAGGCTATAGCCTTCGCGTGAGCCGCGTTGTTGGTAGTAATCATTGTTCGAGTTCAATTCTGTGAGCGCTTGTTCATACTCTTCAAAATAATACAGGATGGTGCCCAGATTGCGCCGGCCGCGATTGTGTTCTGATATAAAGCCGAGCTTTTCGGCATGGGCGATGTGTTCGCGGGTGGTATCCAGCGCGGCCTGCAAATGTCCGCGGGCGAAATGTACCAGTCCCATATTGCCAATGTCGTGGGTGACAAGCTGGTCGGCGCCTGATTTGCGGCAGAAGCGGATCGAGGAGATCAGGCTGGTTTCAGCATGTTTCAGCTCGCCCATGCTCCAGTAGACCAGTCCGAGATTGCTTTGCAGCGATTCGGCTTTGAAGATATCTTCCTGGCTGTTGTACAGGTCAATCGCATACAGTAAGTCGGTGACGGCGCGCTGGAAAGCACCCCGCATCCAGAGCAGGGTGGAGCGGCGGGTGTAGAGATCAGCGGTGAGAATGGCATCCGGGCTGTCCTGGTTTTCATCCAGCCAGATCATGTCGTTTACCAGTTCCAGGGCTTCGTCAATGCGCCCCTGCTCGCGCAGCAGTTCTAACTGGCATTGATTGAGGATCAGCCAGCCGCGGGCGTACTCGGCGGACATCTGTCGGGCACTCAAAAAGAGATGGAATGTGTCAGAGAGCCCGCCAAGGACTTGATCGGCCTGGTTGGGATTGCCCATCGAGCGGTAACAGTTGAAGAGCATGCGGCCGGCGCGGGCTGTTTGGGTGTGCAGGGGGAGATTCAACGCCAGAGCAGCCCGGGCTTCGGCGATGGCCTGGTCAAATTCTCCGCTGACGAAGTGGATCTCGGCCAGGGCATTGTGATACAGCGCAAGCAGTGTGTCTTCATGCAGGTGTTCCAGGGCAAATCGCAGGTGGGATTGCCACAGGTGGCCGTAGCCCCAGCGCAGCGGCAGGGGATGCAGGAGGGTGATCAATTCCAGACTGAAATCTTTCAGGGTCGGGTCGCGGCGGGCTTCGTCCAGCAGGGTAAGGAAACTGCGCAGGTGGGAGCGCACCTTCTCTCGGGGGGAGGTGCGTACATAATGCAGGGATGTTTGCAAACGCTGGTGCAGGTGCTGGCTGTATTCGCTTTGCCAGTGGGCGGATTCAGTCTGGCGGTAAGTAACGGTGGGCAGGCCCATGTTACGAGGACTCACTCCACGAGCTTAAGATGTCGGTTTGCAAAAAGGTAACTGTCAGACGGTGCAGGCGGTAGAGAGGTGTCTGTACATCGCCGGTGATTTCCAGCAGCGAGAATTGATCCAACTCTTGCAGGGCATGGTAGAAGGCTTCTTCCGATTGCCCGCTCATCACTTGCATGAAGGTCAGGTCTTCCCCTTCGGGGTCAGAAGGCAGGAAGGAAAGCAGCAACTGCCGGGCAGAGTGGCTGAGCAACTGCCAGGTTTGCCAGTAGAGGTAGCGATAGAGGTCATCCATATTGCCTTTCGCTTTGCGAAAGCCTTCAAGGATGCTTTTCAGCGGCCGTAAATGGAGTTGAGCGGCGACCAGCTTGATCGCCAGGGGGATACCGCCGACCAATTGATATAGTTCTTCGCAATCCGCTTCGGGAAGGGGGGCGGTGCGGCCGCGGCGGATGCTTTCAGATCGGACCAATTCGCAGGCGGATTGAAAATTCAACTCGAAGAGCGGAACAGTTTGTACGTAAGCGAACTGTCGCAAGGTCTGGCGGGAGGTGATCAGGAAACGGCTTTTTCCGGCACACTTTGCCAGGGCAGGGATGAGCTGCATGTATTCATCCATGGTTTCGAGGTTATCGACCACGATCAGGTAGGCGTCTATGCTCAATGCGGCCTGGATGGCTTCCAGACGTTCAGGGACCGGCTTGCTTGCCATGTGTCCCATGTCGAGCAGCTCTGCCAGACGGGCGGTAACGTCGTCCAGCGTAGAGGCAGGCTCTGCCATGGCGGTCATGTGACCATTCTCGGCGAGAAAATACTGCCTGGCGCTGACCCACAGGATATTCTTCCAATGGGACATCGTTTCGGGCAAGGCTACAAAGGCCCGCGCCAGGGCGGTCTTGCCAATGCCGCCCATGCCTTCCAAACTGACTAGCTGGGGACCGTTTTCATTGTTGAAAAGGCTGGCAAGGCGCTCAAAATAAGGTCCAGCACCGACCAGTTGAGCAAAATCGGGCAGAGGCAGAGATTGTCCGGCGGGGTTTTTGGTGTTTTGAGCCTGCATCTCCAGGCGGCGCAGTTTTTGAGCCAGACAGGTAAGGCCCTGATTGATGCGGCGGCGGAACTGCTGTGGAACGACATTGGCGGTGGCAGACAGTTCTTCGACACTCAATGGAATGATGGACAGATAACGGTAGTAGAGCGCACTCCACGATTCCAGGTCGTTGTTGTTGCAAAGGAAGTCTTCATGGATGGCTTCGTGAATTTCCGGGTGGTTGGTCGGCGTATGCGTAGAAAGCAGCTCAGCCTGGCGCAGCTCGCGGTAGGCGTCCGTCACAAGCTGGTCAAGTAGATCTTGCAGGTACAGCAGACGGGCTTCAGGTGAATCATCTCCCTGGCGCTCCAGCAGGCAAAGGTCCGGAATCTTCAGGTTTGGCTTTGCGGCATGGCGGAAGCTTCGCAGGCAGGTTTCCACAAACTCTTTGTTGATCTGTGCAAGCTGCATGGTTCGATTCCTGTTCTGAAAATGTTCGAAATAGCTGGCTAATGTATATAAGCTTTGTTATTATATCGAAAATAACCAGATACTGCAAAAAATATTACCAGTGCTGTCAGTCTCAAAAATCACACGGTCATTTTCCAAAGGCGTGGCGCTCAAAATTGAGTTAGGGGACAGCGCCTTTTTTTTCTTTAAGGTAGTATCCTCAATCAGCCTGCTGATCATCCAATGGTAAAATCAGAACTGCCTTGTGTATTACAACAACTTCCCCTGTATTCCTTGTGCTATAAAAACAAGTAAAGGGTGAAAGCCATCCTGATTCAAGGAGTACAAACCAACCTATGTCCAGCAAAACCTCTCCACTTAAGCAGCGCTATGCTCAAACAGCAGTCTATTTTTTGATCGTAGCCGGATTTGGCGTGGTGATGTCAGCCATAGGTCCTGTTTTGCCTGCGCTTGCCGGACAAACGCAAACCAGTTTAAGGGAGATTGGTTTGTTGTTCACATCTCGTGCGTTGGGAGTCCTTTTTGGCGCTTTGCTGGGCGGCCGAATTTTTGATCGCCTTCCCGGTCACCCGCTGCTGGCTGGCTGTATGGTGCTCATGGCCGCAACCTTCGCCGTTGTGCCAATGATCAGTAATTTTGGGCTTCTGCTGCTGGTTGGGCTGGTGATGGGTTTCGCGGCCGGTTTGCTGCTTGCAGGCAGCAACACGCTTCTCGTATGGGTACACGCGGACAATGTCGGCCCCTGGATGAATGGTTTGAGTTTTTTCAACGGCATGGGCGGCTTTGTTGCTCCAATCATTATCACTGGCTTTTTGACCATGACCGGCCAGATGCAAGGTGCCTTTTGGGCCATAGCGCTGCTGGTTGCGGCGGCCGGAGCAGGCATGTTCTTCGTGCCAAGTCCTGCCATTCGCAAGACGGCGGATGTGCCTGGCGCAGAAGGCAGTGGCCGTTTTGGGTTGGTCATTCTGTTCGCTCTGGTCTTTTTGTTGTACGGAGGCGCCGAGATCAGTTTCAGCAGTTGGTTGTATACATTTGTCGTCAAATTGCACTCAAATGCCACAACCACCGCAGCCATGCTGACCTCCGCTTTCTGGGCTGCGATGGCCGTGGGACGCCTGCTGGCAATCCCGGTTTCAACACGTCTGCGCCCGCGAGCGATTTTGATCATCGATTTTTCGGGTGCGATGGCGAGTTTGATCGTCCTTCTGACCCTGGCTGAATCTTTAACCGCCTTGTGGGTGGGGACGATCGGGTTTGGATTTTTCATGGCCTCATTTTTCCCTGTGTGGCTGGTATTTATAGATAACCGGATCAAGGTGGACGGCAAGATCAATGGTATCTTCATTGCTGCTTCCGCGGCGGGGGGAATGTTTTTCCCCTGGCTTGCTGGTTTGATGTTTGATACCATTGGGCCGTTGGCGACGATGGCCATGATCCTGGTTACCCTGTTGATTGCAGCATGTATTTTTGGGGTGATGACGCGTATTCAACCTGCACAGGCAGACCTGGCCGCGGAACCGCCTTCCTGATGTGTTCAGGGTATCTTGTTCTGGGTTTACATGCGTCGATAGTTGAATATGACGAAATTGAAATGTCAAATCATGGCATCTTCCGAATAGCCAGATCGTTCGGATGAAGTCTGTATTGAAAACGGAGTGATCCTGGCATGAGTTCTCAACCAACAAAGCAGAAGAGCGCCTGGCCGCAAACAGCCGTTTATTTTATTGGGGTGACCGGATTCGGTGCGGTGGCGGCATTTTTCGGGCCTGTTTTGCCAGCCCTGGCTTTGCAAATGCAAACAAATCTGGGAAAGATCGGCCTTTTGTTCACGTTTCGCGCGATGGGGTTTTTTCTTGGGTCTTTGTTTGGGGGGCGCATCTATGATCGCTTTTCCGGTCACCCGCTGTTGGCCGGTGCTCTATTGATCCAGGCTGCCGCTTTTGCCGTTGTCCCTTTGATCAATGAATTTTGGCTTCTGATGTTGATCGTATTGGTAATGGGGACGGCCGGAGGCTTGTTGCTTGTGGGCAGCAATACGCTTGTTGTATGGACACATCCTGATAATGTCGGCCCGTGGATCAATGGGCTCAATTTTTTCGGTGGTGCTGGAGGCTTTCTTTCACCAATTTTTATCACAGGCTTTTTGGCCCTGACTGGTGAGATACGCTGGGCTTTTTGGGCGTTGACCTTGCTGATGGTAGCGGGGGCGGTATATATGATGTCTGTGTCGAGTCCTGTGATCCGAAAACGAGAGGACGTGTCTGGTTCTGACGATCGCATTAACTATGGGCTGGTGTTTCTGTTTGCGTTGGTATTTTTGCTGTATGTGGGTGCCGAGATCAGCTTTAGCGGTTGGATGTACACGGTCACAGTAGCATTGCATCCCAACGCCACGGCAAGCGCCGCTTTATTGGTTTCCGCTTTCTGGGGAGCAATCGCCGCCGGGCGTTTGCTGGCGATCCCGATTTCATCACGTTTACGCCCGCGCACGATCCTGATGATCGACTTTCTGGGCGCTTTGACCAGTTTGATCGTGATTCTGACCCTGGCAGATTCTCTGACAGCTTTATGGGTGGGGACGATTGTGTTTGGACTGTGCATGGCTTCGTTATTCCCCACCTGGATGGCATTTGCCGACCGCAGGATCAAAGTGAACGGCAAGATCACCGGCATTTTCTTTGCCGGAACGGCGTTGGGGGCAATGAGCTTCCCCTGGTTGTGCGGCAGGGTGTTTGCCGCCCGCGGGCCACAGGCGACGATGCTGGTCATATTCTCGGTGCTGCTGGCAGCAGCGGGCATTTATACTGCGATGCGATTTTTCTTTCCCCCGCAGGCAGATCAAACTTCCTGATGCGTTGTAGTTGAATTAAAGGAAGAAAAAATTCGACGCATTGGTTGAAATCCGTTTTCTATCCCCCTTAAAATCCAGAATCACGTTTGAAATTGCTCTTTGCACCGCGTCCAGCGGGGCATAAGATGGTTTTCGATCAACGCATTGACCAACGGTGCAGGCTGCGGCAGATACTGGAGGTCGAGCACTGCCTGGATCGGGCTGACCAGCGGCCAGGGGCCGGATTGGGTTTTGCCGATGAAAACACCGGCATCGCGGGTCTCGATCAGGAGCAGCTCACTCTCCTCGTCTGAGGGGCGCAGCCCCAGCACCTGGGCAATGGCAGATACATCGCCCTGGATGCGGACCATTTCAGATCGCGGGGCGGGTTGCTGCAAGAGGCGGGCGGCGGCCGAGGGGCCGGTCAGTGCCCAGGGAATATTTTGACGGTTACAGACTTCTGTCAGCGCGGCCAGGGCTGCCCGGATGTCATTTGTTGGTGTGTGGTATCGGTAAAGCGGGTTGCGCTGCACGTCAACCTGTTCGGTCCAGTCGCTCAACAGGGCCTGGGGTTGGATAAGGGCGAAGCCCTCCGGGCCAGTGTGAACCCAGCCCTCGCCCGCCAGCAGTTTCCTGACGCGGGTGATCATCCCCG
>JAIOTF010000134.1 GCA_021107195.1 Anaerolineaceae bacterium
AGTAATCATGGCAAGAGTAAAAGGTGGTCCGTCAGGCCATCGGCGCCATAAAAAAGTTTTAAAGATGACCAAGGGCCAGTATGGCACCCGGTCAAAATTGTTCAAACGTGCCAATGAGGCTTTGTTGAAGAGCCTGTGGTACGCTTACCGCGATCGCCGCACTCGCAGACGCGACCTGCGCCGGTTGTGGATCACCCGCATCAATGCGGCTGCACGCTTGAACGGGATAACTTATAGTAAGTTTATCTATGCTATGAAGAAGGCCGACATTCAGCTCAACCGCAAAATGCTGGCCGATATGGCAGTGCGTGATCCTCAAGCTTTTGCGGCAGTTATCGAAACTGCCAAAAAAGCCCTCTGAACCAAAGTTCATTTACAACAACGGGATGGCCTCGCCATCCCGTTATGTTTTTAAATATCCCTTCCTTGATTTTCGTAGCAAATTGGGGAACATTGTACATTGTACAGCGTACGCGAAGCGAGGTGAAGATTTCTGGGCCGACCTGACAGGTTTTGTTTCTAACCTGTCAGGTCTCTCCCCTCGCCGAGAACCATGCCTGTCCACCGTGCACTCGTTCACTGAGCCTGCCAAAGTGAGTGAAATTCACAAATCCTCCCCGTTAATGCTAAAATGAACCGGGGAGACACCCACCATGACTGAAATCAAACAAACCCATACCTTTCCCGGTGGCCAGCGCCTCGAAATCGTCCACGGTGACATCACCATCGAAACCGTCGACTCCATTGTCAACGCCGCCAACAGTCACCTCGCCCACGGCGGAGGAGTTGCCCGCATCATCTCGCAAAAAGGCGGGCCGGACATCCAGCGTGAATCCAATGCCTGGGTGCGAAAACATGGCCCTGTCTCTCATGATCGCCCCGCTTATACCGGCGCCGGCAACCTCCCCTGTCGTTACGTCATCCACGCCGTCGGCCCTATTTGGGGTTCAGGCGATGAACAAACAAAACTCGCCGCCGCAGTTCGCGGCAGTCTCGAATGTGCCGCCGGACTCGGCCTCGCCAGCATTGCTCTCCCTGCCATCTCCACCGGCATCTTCGGTTTTCCCAAAGACCTCGCCGCACGCATTTTCTTTGAAACCATCGCCTCATATTACCGACAATACCCGGACAGTGGCCTGAGCCTCGTGCGCCTCACCCTGTATGACCAACCAACCTTAACCACCTTTTTGTCAGTATTCGCAGATTGGCAGCAAAAACAATGATCACATCAACCCAGAACAGCAAAGTACGTCTCGTGCGCACCCTGATGGGCAAGCGCAAGGAACGCCAGAATAACCAGGCCTTTGTTGTGGAAGGCGTCCGCCTTACCGAAGAAACCCTTACTTCCGCCTGGACCCCGCGTTTCGTTCTGTACAGTGACCAGCTATCCGAACGCGGTCATCAGGTGGTCGAAGCTTTCGCCGGGCAGGGAGTGGAGGTAGAAGAAGTCGCCCCGCACTTGATGGAGAGTATGACTGGTACCCGTTCTCCCCAGGGCATCCTCGCCGTTTTGCCCCTGCGCACCATGTCTCTGCCGTCTGACCTCAATTTTGTGCTCATCATCGACCAGGTGCGCGACCCCGGCAATCTCGGCACCATCCTGCGCACCGCCGCCGCTGCCGGTGTCCAGGCCGTCATTCTTGCCCCCGGCACCACCGATGCCTTTGCCCCCAAGGTCGTGCGCTCTGGTATGGGCGCTCACTTCCGTTTGCCTGTTATCAAAATGACCTGGGAGCAGCTCCACGCCGCCCATGAATTTGGCGAACTGCACGCCATTCCCTTCTATCTTGCCGACGCTGCTGGAGAAACTGACTGCTGGGATTTGGATTGGCGCAGTCCGGTCGGTCTCATCGTCGGCGGTGAAGCTGACGGGGCTGGCAGTCAGGCCCACCAGCTTGCCGCCGCTCTTGTGCGCATTCCCATGCCCGGCAGCATTGAATCCCTCAACGCCGCCGCAGCTGCCAGCGTGCTTTTGTTTGAAGTCGTCCGCCAACGAAATAGCTGAAGCCGCACCCTGAGCCTGTCGAAGGGCGCCGGCCTTTGAAAAACGATTCCCCGTAGGGGTCAGGCATGCCTGACCCGCTTGCTCTGAATCTGTCATTATAAATTTTACATTCTACATTACAGAGGTGTTCTAAATGCGTATTCGTTCCATAACCTGTTTTATGCACCCCCAAACACAAAATACCCTGGCCGGGCTGACCGAAATGGCCGATCTTGCCCACACTGCCACAGACGCTTTCCAGCAGGCCGGTTTTGAAGTCCAGACCACCCGTCTGGCAACTACACCTTTCCCGCAGCACCTTCCGTCCAAAACGGTGCAAGCGGCCCGGGAATTTGCCCGGCGCATGGAATCTGCTGCCGTCGCAGCTGAGTTTGACTTTCTCTCCCTCGGCCCGGCTGCGCCCGATGATCTCGCCAGTTACGCCCTCATCCCGGAGATGTTGAAGGTCACTGAGAACACCTTCTTCAGCGGCATCATGGCCCGGCGTCCGGGCGGCCTTGACCTGGCCGCCGTACGTGCCTGCGCCGAAGTGGTGGCTGCCTCCGCCGACATCACCCCCGACGGCTTTGCCAATCTGCGCTTCACTGCCCTCGGCAATGTCCCTGCTTTCACACCCTTCTTCCCCGCTGCTTATCATCAGGGCAGCCAACCCGCCTTTGCCCTTGCTCTTGAAGCCGCTGATGTCGTTGACCAGGCCTTTCGCCGCGCTGGCTCCGTGCGGGAAGCCCGGCAGCGCCTTGTCACCGCCCTGGATGCTTATGCCCGCGACCTGACCCGGGTTGCCTACCGTCTGGCAGACCAGTTTCAGGTGGATTTCAAGGGCATGGATTTTTCCCCTGCTCCTTTCCCTGAAGAGCGATGCTCGCTCGGTGGCGCCATTGAACTGCTTGGGGCGCACATTGGCCGGCATGGCGCACTCGCCGCCGCCGCTATCCTCGCCGATGCCCTCGATCAGGGCCATTGGCTGCGGGCTGGTTTTAACGGCCTCATGCTCCCCGTCCTCGAAGATGCCATCCTTGCCCGGCGTGCCGCTGAAGGCAGCCTGACCATCAAAGACTTGCTGCTGTATTCCACTGTGTGCGGCACCGGTCTTGACACCGTCCCACTCCCCGGTGATGCCACCGCGGAGCAGATCTACCCCGTGCTGCTCGACATTGCCGCCCTTTCTCTGCGTCTGGACAAGCCCCTCACCGCCCGCCTGATGCCTATCCCTGGCAAACAGGCCGGTGATGCCACTGAATTTGATTTCGCCTACTTCGAGAACGGCGGCGTGCTTGCCCTGCCCGATGCCGGAGTGGACGGCCTCCTCGCTGCCAAAGAGACCTTTGACCTCAACCCCCGTCACAGTTACCGCTAACTGTAGGAACACCATGCGATGTCATCGCGAGCGGACGAAATACCCGGTACCGGGGACGTAGTGAGCGTGGCGATCTCCACCCCAGAAAGCGCAGAGTTGATGCGTATAGCCGAATTCTGGTTGCGTGTATAAAACTGTTGTAGCGGCGATGCATGCATCGCCGCTGCGAAAAAAGGGGAAACCCTCTTCGGATGGACAGATTCACACCCTGCTTCATGATTTTTTTTTGCAAAGAACTCACTCTGATCACAATACTCAAAAACGAAGACTTGTAGGGTGTGGTCACGCTTTTTGACCGCACCATTTGGTGTGGGTGGTCTTGAGCCACCCGCGCGCTTCAATTTGCTCAGCCAATGCATGAGGCAGCCGGTAGGATATTCTCCAAAAGGAAAAATTTGCGCAGGCTTTCTCCTTTCCCTGCATTGGGGAACGGTTCACAGTAGGCGGGGCGAGGGAAACTTCATAGAGTGGGCTTGCCAAAACCTGCTCGGAAAACAAAAATCCTGTCCCGAATTTCAGGACAGGATTCATGTCTGTCAGCGTATGATTTACCTCACCTGCTCAAAATTGATAATGATCAAATTCTTCCCGCAGTCGGCATACGTATCAAAGAACACTCGCTCCGACAGCGGATAATTCGACTGGTTGATCAGCCGCACCCACAGCTCCGACTTCGAATCGAACGGATAATCCGTCAGCGCAAATTCAAACCCCGCCTCGCCGTATTTTGTAGCCGTACCCGTCAGGCTGTATTCGTTTGTGTACATCCCTTTCAGCGTCCCGCCCAACTGCACCGTGATCCCCACATACGGGCTGTCCTGCATATCCACCACCTGACCGCCAACCCCGCTCCAGCGGCAGCCGCGGCTCGGGTAAAGCAGTGAGGCATCGATCCCCACCGGATTCGTCCGCAATACGAACGGATACTTTGAATTCACCTTAGGCGTTGGGGTTGCCGTTTGCAGCACTTCATCATCAGGGTCCAGCGGCGTTGCCAGGGCAGCCGTCGCCGATGGCAGCGGTGTTTCACTCGGCAGCGGCGTGATGCTCGCCGTCGGCGTCCATGTTGGCGGCAGCGGTTTCGGGGTGGGGGTGTCAGTCGGCGGTTGTTCTTCTGTCGGCAGCACGATCGCCGCCGGTTGCGTGGGCGGGGGGAAGGGATTGAATTGATTATACGGATTTGTGTACGTCAGCGTCACAAAAGCAATCGCGATCACCATGCACAACAAAGCCAGCACGCTCAGGATATTCCATAATCCGCTGCTTTGGGTCGTTTCGCGTTTTTTTCTCGGCATGTTGATTCGCTTTCTTACCAGCGTTGATCATTCACGGCAGCAGGATCTCAATCTCGCTTTGCTCCCGCTGTGCCGCCAGCCAGTCTTCCACCGCCAGATGCTGCAAGGTGTTCCTGGCTTCCGGGGTCAGCGGGTGTATGCCCCGATCCAGCACCTGGACGATATGATACCCCAGGTCGCTTTCAATGATCTCGCTGATCTCTCCTGGCTCCAGGGCGAAAGCAGCTTTCTCCACCGAAAGTTGCGTCAAATACCCCCTGGGGAACCAATTCAGGTCGCCGCCCAAAGTCGGGTCGACGATTTTAGCTATCGTTGCAAATTCTGCGCCAGATTCAAGCTGGGACAGATACAGGTTAGCCGTGTCTTCATCCAGCAGCAAAAGCTGCCGGGCTTTGACCTGCTCTACTTCCTGCGGTACATTCTCTGCGATCCAGTCGCGCTGCCAGGCAGCCGCCATGGCCAGCCGCAGCGATTCGCGGAAACTTTCTGCATCAAAGCCGTTCGCTTCCTGCCATGTGGCCAGTGCCGCTTCCCCGCCAGCGTTTTCTGCCGCTTGTGCCAGCCGCCCATCCAGTTCGTCTTCGCTTACCGTGTAACCATTTTCGGCAGCACCCTGTGCCAGCAGTGTCTGGTAGATCATCTCGTCCAGTACTGCTTCCTGCGCTTCCCCATCTGTAGCTTTGTTTCCGGCTGCTTCCTGGGCGGCTTCGTACGATGCCAGCCAGGCATCATACACCATTTGCAGCACCGGTTTTCCGTTCACTGTCAATGCTGCCGGGATTGGGGTCGGCGTGGGTGGTGCCGCTGTCGCGGTTGGCTCAGCCGGCGTTTCTGTGACCTTCGGGGTCGCTGCGCTATTGCATCCGTTCAACCCCCAGATGGCGATGAAAGCAATCACAATCAGGATGAATTTGTCCAAATTTCGTCTTGTATACATTGCCATGATTATACCCCCAATCGCCTGCCAGGGCACATTTTTAACCTCACCCCCCTTGATAAAGGGGGGATGCCGCTTTGCGGCAGGGGGGATTCACCCCTATTCTTAAAGAAAACAGGTTCGATGAAAACTTTAAGATTAAAGTTTCTGAAATTCGCTTGCGTCCATTTTATAGTTGTGTTAAAATCAGGTTGCATCCACTAAATGTACGGGGTAAAGCAGTGCTGACCCCCATATATGGGGGTGTTGTTCTTCCGGCAGGGGGTAGCGCCCACATCTACGTGACCGGCACGCCGCTGCGATTTTGAAACACAGGAAATGGAGTGATAGAGTGCATAGTCCTTATTGTAAACATGATCGTTCGAAGGTAGTGGATACCACCCATGACAGCCGCGGCAGAGTCCGGCGGCGGCGCGAATGTGAAAACTGTCATGAACGCTTCAGCACCTATGAGCGCCCAATCCTCGCTACGCCGATGTTGATCAAGCAGGATGGCACGCGTGAAGCATTCAGCCGCGACAAGCTCATGCACGGCATTAGCATTGCTTGTGCCAAGCGCCCCGTCTCTGTCGCCAAAATGGATCGCCTCGTGGGGGAGATTGAATCATCACTGCAGCGCCTCGGACGCTCAGAAGTTTCCTCCCGGGTCATCGGAGATATGGTCATTGCCGGCCTCAAGGAACTGGACCATATTGCCTACATCCGCTACGCCATCGTTTACCTTCAACTGGGTGACTTGCAGGCCCTCCGCGCCGAAATCGACCGATTGCTTGAAGCCTGACATTTACATAGACTGACCAGTTATTCCATTATCAATATTATTGATTAAGGAGTTCTTTCATGCCCGCAAAATCCAAAAAAGCACGTGGCAGCTTATTGCCAACCCCAACCATGCCCAAAGACCTGCCCTCGATCGACCTGACCGATAATTCCCTCAAGGTGCTCGAGAAGCGTTACCTGCGCCGCGGCGAAGACGGCAAGCCTGTCGAGACTGTTGATGAAATGTTCTGGCGGGTGGCTTACCATATCGCCAAAGTCGAAGAAACCTGGGACACAGACATCATCGCCCTCGCCCGCGAGTTCTACACATTGATGGTCACGCGCCAGTTCTTCCCCAACTCGCCTACCTTCACCGGCGCTGGCACCCCCCTCGGTCAGTTGGCCGCCTGCTTCGTCCTCCCCATCTCGGATGACATGGGCCGCAAGTCGACTGGCATCTTCCAGACCCTGCGCGATGCCGCTCTCATCCAGCAGACCGGCGGCGGCAATGGCTTTTCCTTCTCCCGCCTGCGCCCGGTCGGTGCTCTCGTCAAGTCCTCCTCTGGCAATGCCACCGGCCCTGTCGGTTTCTTGCGTGTTTATGACCAGGCCTTCGGCGAAGTCGCCCAGGGCGGCTCCCGCCGCGGGGCAAACATGGCCGTCGTGCGCGTTGACCACCCCGACATTGAGGACTTCATCGCCTGCAAGTCCAACGAGAATCACATCACCAACTTCAACATTTCCGTCGGCATCACCGATGCTTTCATGGTTGCTGTCCAGAATGACGATATGTGGGAGCTGCGCTTCCCCGACGTTAACCACCCCGACTATCGCAATTTTGACGGCACCATCGAAGACGCCGAAGCCGCCGGCATCCCCATCCGCGTTTACAAACGCATCCCCGCCCGCGAGCTGTTCAACAAGATCGTTAAACAGGCGCACCACAACGGGGAGCCCGGTGTCCTCTTCCTCGACGCCGCTAACCGCGCCAACCCCCTCCCGCACCTCTATCAGCTCGAATCCACCAACCCCTGTGGCGAGCAGTGGCTTGGACCGTATGAAAGTTGCTGCCTCGGCTCGATCAACCTTTCCCGGTTCATTGACCCCGCAGGCACCGTCGATTGGGAGAAGCTCCGCCAGAACGTTGAGCTCGCCACCCGCTTCCTCGATGATGTCGTTGACGCCAATACCTACGTCCCCGCCGTGCCCCAGATCGAGCGCGCCGCCAAACGCTCCCGCCGCATCGGTCTCGGCATCATGGGTCTCGCTGACCTGATGTACCACAGCGGCATCCGCTACGGCTCCCCTGACGGCCAGGAATTTTCTGCCCAGATCATGGAGTTCATCCGTTATCACGCCATGCGTGCCAGCATTGATCTGGCCAAAGCGCGCGGCACCTTCGAAACCATCACGGGCAGTATCTACGATCCTGCCGCCCTCGTATGGGAGCCTCCCGTGCCGGTTGAACCCTTCCAGCGCACCTGGGGCCGCCCCCGGCTCGATTGGGACGCCATCCGCCAGGACCTTGTAGAGAACGGCATCCGCAACGCCGCCCAGACCACCGTCGCCCCCACCGGCACCATCGCCACCGTTACCGGCTGCGAAGGCTACGGCTGCGAGCCTGTCTTCGCCCTCGCCTACGTCCGCCACGTCAATGACAACGGCCAGGACCTCAAGCTCACCTACACCAGCCCCCAGTTCTCCGCCAAACTCGACGCCCTCGGCCTCGAACCGGAGAAAAAAGAAGAGATCATCAATCAGGTCATGGCTGAAGGCACCTGCCAGAACATCGAAGAACTGCCCCAGGATATGCGCGACACCTTCGTCGTCTCAGCCGACATCACCGCTGATGAACACGTTCGCATGCAGGCCGCCCTGCAGGCCTTCGTCGATAACAGCCTTTCCAAGACCGTCAATTTCCCCGCCACTGCCACCGAAGAAGACGTCGCCACCGCCTACATGCTCGCCTGGAAGCTCCAGTGCCGCGGCACCACTGTCTACGTCACCGGCTCGCGTGAGACCGTTGTCCTCGAAACCCACGCCACCGCCGAAAAGAAGAACGGCGAAAGCGAAACCGCCGCCGCTGTGGCCGCCGTTGCCGCCCACGCCGAAACCTATTCCGAGGACGAAATGCTCACCCTCTGGCAGGAGACCAAGAAACCCCGCCCGCGTTCTCTGGTTGGCTTCACTTATCAGGTGCCCACCCCCCTCGGCAAAGCCTTCATCACCATCAACGAGAACGGCGGCAGCCAGCCCTTTGAGGTTTTCATCAACACCGCCAAAGCCGGCTCCGACACCGCCGCCGTCTCCGAAGCCATTGGCCGCCTCATTTCCTACGTGCTGCGTCTCTCCTCGCCCATCATTCCCATTGAGCGCATGCAGGACGTCGCCCGCCAACTGACCGGCATCGGCGGCGGGCGTGCCATGGGCTTTGGTCCCAACCGCGTGCGCAGCCTGCCAGACGGCATCGCCCAGGTGCTCAAAGATTATTTGGGACAGTGGGAACAGCGCGATGCTGGCGGCGATCACCGCACCCCGCCCGCCAACACCTCCAACAGCGCCAGCGCCACCGGCGCAACCTTCAGCCTTGACATGGCCCAGCTCTCCATCCCCGAACCGCCCAAAGCGCCGGCAGACCATAGCCAAAAGATCGGCGACCTCTGCCCCGAATGCGGCGTCGCCTCCCTCGTCAATGAGGAGGGCTGCCGCAAGTGCTACTCCTGCGGCTATAGTGAGTGTTAGATTGAATAGATAAGCCCAGGTCGGTGACAACCTGGGCTTGTTTGATACTATATAAAAATTGGTGGAGAACTTTTTTGAATTTATTGACACGGGTAATAATCAGATTCTTTTAAAACCTATTTTTTCTTGCATCCTGCTAGTATTATTTGTTTTCAACAAGAATAGCCCTGAAGTGAATGGTGTGCGGAATAAATAATGAATGATCCAATTACTGAGTACCGAATCCAGATAAACCACCTCCGTCATGAATATGAGCGGACTTTGTTAACTAATCCGGTAATTAAATATGATAAGAATTACTATATACAACGAATGGCCATTCTTAAAGACAATTATTCTCGTTTGCCTATTTCAAAAGGCCGTCCACTTACAATTCCTGCAATTTTCAACAACACATACGATGAAAATTTTATCAGCGATTATTTAGCTTTTATCCTCAACCCAAAGCAAAACGGAATTGGCACAGCACCTTTAGAAAGTTTGATATCTTCTGTTTTTGATCAAAAAGTAGAACTTGATGCTGATGTTGTAGAAGTCCATCGCGAATTTCAAATTGATGCCAACCGGATTGATTTTGTTATCGAGTTAGATGAAGAAACCCTTCTGGTTATCGAGAATAAAATCTACGCGTCCGAATCACCAGGACAGACTCAGAATTATTATAAGTCTATCAGTTGCCACTATCCCAAACATGTTTGTTACTTTATCTTCTTGACACCTAATGGAGCCACGGCTAGTTCGGAAAAATTCAAACCCCTTTCTTATATCAAGCTCTGTAACATTTTGCGTTCGGTACCTTACCCTTGGCTGAAAGATGTTCAGAAGGGTGTCCTATGGGAGGATTTTCTAAACCACTTGGAGGAATATATTATTATGAAAAAGAGCATGAACGAGGTATCAGATAAATCTAAACTTTACATCGAAAATTACGTTATGATAAAAGATTTGACAGAAGCATTCAAGCGTGACTGGCCTAATGTTATTCAATTTCTCCGTGTAAAGATCATAGAACGAATGTCACAGGAGGCGGGAGATTGGGAGTTTAATTTCATTCCTCGCAATAATTGGCAACAAGTGTTTCTAAAAAACTGGATTGTGGACAATAAAATTTATGTTCATTATGAATTTCATCTTCATCAAGGATGCTTCGCAGATGGAAAGTTTTTGATGACCGTGGATGTTGAGTGCAGCAACAAAACAGACTATCAACATTTTCGGACCCTCTTTGAAAAGCAGTTGCCCACATTGCAGAGCCAATACGATGATAATGGGATCGTATACCAGTCAAAAGATCGTAATGTATCAATTGCTACAAAGTGGTTCGATTTTACGAAAGATTTATCTAAAATTGATATAGAGTTTATTCAGGCATTGGATGAATTTCTATTCCTCACCGAGCCGATCAACCAGGTTGTTGCTGAGATGAATACTAATAAATGAAAATATATTTTTCCCCCTTCTTTGTTTTATTGTAGAATTGTGATGAAGCGAGAAATTGGAGACATTCAGATGCACCCTCCACTTTCTTAACCAATGCATCTTTCCCCAGCATACACTGTTTGTCCATATAAGATACAAGGGTGCCTTTGCTTTTGAACATAGCAAATTAAACACCATTTTACAATCCCCGCCAACATCTCCGTGCAAAAGCCCCCTTGAAAAAGGGGGCTTAGTCTTTGTGAAACGTGAAAATTTACAGTGTATGCAGCTCCCAGTTCTCGTCGAAATAGTAAATATTCTCCCGTTTGAACCCGATGGATCCTCCGCAAAGTCTGATGTGGGGTTCAAGAGTAAAGGCTTTTCCTGTTTCTTCAAAAGAGCAGGTGCTGCCGTGTTCGATATAGGTGCGGTCTTTCTCGTCCATGTTAACCGAGTGGCCGAGATTCCCATGGACATCAAGATTTTCGAACCCCAGGGCAGTAATTTCTTCATTGATTTTGAAAAACAACTCTTCATAAGTCATTTGCGGGGTCCAGATCTCTTTCATTTTGTTGTGCAGGTATAGTTCTGTTTCGAGACCCTTGCGGAAAAGAGGATTTTGAGGGTTGTCCTCTTCGGCTACAATTCCGTCTTCAATGAACAAGGTGCGTGCATAGTCGCCCCAATAGCCATCGACGGTGGGTGTCAGATCGATTGTTACCACATCATTTTCTGCGACTTTGTTTTCCTCGCTCGCGAAATATTCGACGCCCGGCATAGATTCTATGGAACGTTTTCCAAGCAGCACCAGTGCCCCTTTTCCGTGATACCAAAACGAAGTTGAACCCTTTTCGATCATCAGCTCAAAGGCTTTTGTCTCAATTTCCTTTTCACTCATGCCGACTTTGATAAAGTGGTGAAGTTCGCTCATCGTTTCCCGAGCAATGTTTTGCGCGATTTGATTCTTTTTCAAAATCTGCCTCCAGGAGCTGTAATGAAATGATTGTATATGCAGAGAGTATTTATACAAAAATAGTAATTTTATTATACACTGCTGTCCACAGCACCAAACGCCTTCCCTAAAATCGAAGATTTTGGGGAAGGGGGGATGGGGTGGTTTTGGATAACACAGCATGCTTTGAGAAAACCTTGTTGATCCTCGTTTTGCCTGGCACTTGTGCCTGTGCCAGGCTCGGTGTACATGAGGCCACCCTGTCCCCCTTGCTAAAGGGGGATGTCTGTAAACCAAAATATCATGTAGGCATTGATGTAAGTTCAAAAACCGTCGCAATGACAAAAATTTGACTACTCCCGAGGGGCAAGGTCAGCACGGACGATTTGCAACTGGTGGGGCTTGTCGACGTCCATGCCCAGTTCGGCATAGGGGGTGACAACTGCGCGGGCGGAGACGTCCAGTTTTCTGCCGATCCTGACAGCGGCCCGGTCAAGGGTCAGGCGTCGGAAGAGGACAAGGAGAAGGGTGTCTATTCCCAGGAGGAGGGCCTGCCTGAGGGGACTCTTGCGGGCATCGATGATCTTGCGGGCGAGGGGATGACTGCCCGAGATGAGGTTCAAATGGAGGGCGTTGAAGTCACTGCCGCAAACTTCTTTGTCTTTCAATTTGAGATAGGTGCGGTTGGCACCTGGGAAGCGGTCTTCCATGGTTTTACGTTCGATGACGCCGAAGAAGAGTTCCTGTGCGGTTTGCCCGACCTGTTCGATGACCCAATCCACGTGCCGGGTGGTAATGGTTGGCGTGTCAGAGGAGATGGCGAGAATGAAGTCGTCTGATTGGTGAAAAGGCACCAGTATCTGGGCAGCGGACTGGAGGTTGTCAATCATCGAGCCTTTATCGGGGAGGATGGTCAAGGAGCGGGGGAATTCCAGAGGGGTATCCGCGGGCAGACCGACAACAATCACACGGTCAGTTTTTTTGGAGCCAGCCAGGGCATCCAGCACCCACTGGATCATGGGCTTTCCGGCCACGTCCAGCATGGATTTTGGGGCATTGCTGAGTTCGGAAGCAAGCGGGTCGTCCGGCGAAGGGGCTCCTCCGGCGGTTACGATAGCATCCATCTTACAACTCCTGAACCTTGGGAGTCATGTTCAATTGATCGACCATCTTTGCCATGAGTTCCAGGTATTCTCCGGAGTGGGCATAGTCAACGGGTTCGGTGCGCCCGAGGGCGGCAATGATGGCGGCTTCCATCATGTTGGTGCCGAAGCTGCGGCCATCATAGACCGGGGTAGTGGTGACAAGGTGCTTAACCCCGCAACTGCACAGCAGTTCACGGTCCGCCTGGGTGGTGGTGTTGGTAACAATGATTTTGCCGTGCATATCGTCCGGCATGTAGTGGGTGATGTAATGACAGTCGCCAGCGATGACAGAAGCCCAGGAAAAGTATTTTTCAAATTTTGGGGTACGGACTTCCTGTTTTTCGCCGGTGGGATAGAGCCATTCAAAAGGCACGCGTCCGAGAATGGGGATGAGGGCATTGGCAACGCGCTTCAAGCCGCGGTCCGTACGAATGGGGAAGGGTAATCCGACGGCGAACATCAGGTCAGCAATGACACAGTCGTAGCCGGCATCCATAAACGAGCGCGAGAGGCCGTAACGGTCAACGCCGCTCATGAGGAGGGCTTTCCGGTGATGAATTTCGCTGCCTAACTGTTCATCGACCACGGCGGCTGCTTTGCGTTCGAGGGTCATTTTGAGGCCGGTGCCGTCGACAACGGGGGTCTGATGGACGTGGCGGATGAGAGATTGCACCGATTGGAGGGTGTACCACCTGTCGTCCAGCATCAAGCCGAGGACGGCCCCGCCAACACCAAAGGCGTCTACTTTGCCGTCCAGATCACGGTAAAGATTGGCGGCTTTTTCCATGTCGCCATCGGTGCCGATGCGCTCGAGGCGGATGGTTTCCCCCATCAGTTCAATTTCTACGGTTTTATCACGGGTTGCGGAACCAATGCTGATGCTGACGGCGCGTTTCATTTCCTGTTTTCTCCTGTAGGTGTTGGATGGAGATTAGTATACCCCATGTACGCGACACTTGCGCCGCACCCACCCCACCCCACAGGGCTTACGCATGAAAAAAGGTAGAAAATGAGAGGAAAAACCA